>JBFMEI010000256.1:0-3693 GCA_040753295.1 Thermodesulfobacteriota bacterium
GGCATTTGAAAAAGCGGCAAAACTGAGAGATCAGATCAAGGCCCTGAGGCAGCTCATGGTGTTTGAATGTTGATCGGACCCCCTTCAAGTGAGAGAACATCCTTACTCCCGCTCATCGAGCGGGCGGCCCGGGCCCCCGGTACGCCGGGAGTCTATCTCATGAAGGAAGGCACCGGTCAGGTCATCTATGTCGGGAAGGCCCTGAATCTGAAAAAACGGCTTTCTTCCTATTTCTCTCCTTCTCTGAAACCGGATCTCAAAACCGCTTCCCTCATTTCCCGGATCCGTGACTTTGAGATTATCATGACCTCCACGGAAAATGAGGCGCTGATCCTCGAATCGACCCTGATCAAGCGGTTTCGACCCCGATATAATATTTTTCTCAAAGACGATAAAAGATATCCGTCTCTTCGGTTAAATCTTCAGGAGCCGTTTCCATCCCTCGAAATCGTCCGGAAAATCGAAAATGACGGATCCGTCTATTTCGGGCCGTTTTCTTCAGCAAAGGCCGTGCGTGAAACCCTCAGGATGGCCCAGAAAATCTTCAAACTCCGCAGATGCAGATCCGGTTCTTTTAGAAAAAACAGCCGGCCCTGTTTGAATCTGCAGATGGGATTATGCATAGGACCCTGCACCGGCTCCCTGAGCGAATCCCGTTATGGTGAAGTGGTGAAAGAGGTGATCCTTTTTTTAAAAGGAAGGACTCCCCATCTCATTTCAAAGATCAGAAATGAGATGATCGAAGCGGCGGACCGGGAGGATTATGAACATGCCGCGCTATTGAGGGATAAATTATTCTCTCTTGAACGAACCCTGGAAAAACAGGTCTCCGTCATGCCCGATTTTCTCGATCGGGATGTCTTTGCCGTCGCGGGGGATTCCGAATCTTCGGTTGTCACCCTCCTGGGAATCCGAGGCGGATTTCTCATGAGTACTCGCCATTTTGAGTGGAATGAAACCCTTTCAACAAAACCCGAAACCCTGGGAAGCTTTATCCGGCAATATTATGAAAAAGGATATGATATTCCGGATGAAATCCTTCTTTCAACGGAGATTGAAGAAAAAGATCTGATTTCAGAATGGCTGACGCAAAAGAAAAAAAAGCGCGTCAGAATTCTTCTCCCATGCCGGGGTCAAAAGCTGGTCCTTGCCGGGATGGCGGATCAAAATGCCAAGCAGCATCTGGAAGAGATCCGGGTAAGAAATTTATCCGGAATTCAGCAGTTGAATCGCCTTCAACAACGGCTTTCCCTCACCCGATTCCCGGCTCTTATTGAGTGTATCGACAATTCAACCCTGAGCGGATCCCAGTCAGTGGCATGTTTTGTGGTTTTTGAAAACAGCAATCCGAAGCCATCCGGATATCGGAAATACAATCTGGAGAATATCCATGCTCCTGATGATTATGCATTCATGGGAGAAGCATTGAAACGGCGATTTTCAAAACAATCAGATGCCCGGTATCCGGACCTGTTGATGGTGGATGGAGGAAAAGGGCACCTGAATGTCGCTTCAGCCCGGATCCGGGAGCTCGGGCTTTCCGGAAAAATGGATCTGATCTCCATTGCAAAGAAGGACCCGGAGCGCCGGGAAATCCTGGATAAAATCTATCTTCCGGGCAGGGCTGATCCGGTCCATTTCGGGCCGGATCGAGATCTTCTTTTTTTACTTCAGCGGATCCGGAACGAAGCGCATCGATTTGCCGTCGAATTTCACCGGAAAAAAAGAAAGGAGGATCTTTTGACTTCGGTTCTCGACTCGGTTCCCGGGATCGGTTCGAAAAGAAAAAAAGGATTGCTCCGGCATTTCGGCTCAATTGAGGGGATCCGCCGGGCAACCCTTGATGATCTGTCCGGGCTTCCCGGCATGACCCGAACCGCTGCTCAGGCGGTCCGGGATCATCTTTTAAAATCCGAAGAATCTCGGGAACCTGCCTAAATGACCTACAGCTTTTTCAGGACTCCTACCAGTTCCCTCACCGCAGAGGCGGATTTATGAAGTGCGGATTCCTCGGATTCGGTGAGTCGGATCTGAATAATCTCTTCGATCCCTCCTTTTCCAAGCTTGACCGGAACACCGATGAAGAGCCCGCTGATCCCGTATTCCCCATCAAGGTACGCGGCGCAAGGCAGGATCTTTTTCTTGTCCTTTAAAATCGATTCGGCCATTTCAACCGCAGCCGAAGCCGGTGCATAATAGGCGCTTCCGGTTTTCAGTAGATTGACGATCTCCGCTCCTCCGCCGGCGGTCCGTTTCACAAGGGCATCGATTCGTTCTTTGGATAAAAGTTCGGTAATGGGAATTCCTGCAACCGTCGAGTAGCGGGGAAGGGGAACCATGGTATCCCCGTGTCCACCCAGAACAAAGGCATGAGTGCTCTCCACCGACACGTTCAATTCCATCGCAACAAACGCCCTGAACCGGGCTGAATCGAGAACTCCGGCCATTCCCATGACTCTGGCTTTGGGGAATCCGCTCGTCTCAAATGCCACATGGCACATGACATCCAAAGGATTGCTGACGATGATGAGGATGGATCCGGGGGAACGCCTGGCGATTTCACGGGTGACGGATTTGACGATTCCGGCATTGGTACTGATCAGATCATCCCTGCTCATTCCCGGTTTTCTTGGGATCCCTGCAGTGATGATCACGACATCGGAATTTTCAGTGGCGTCATATCCGTTTGTTCCGATCAGGCGGCAATCATGTTTTTCGATCGGAGCGGCTTCGGCCAGGTCCAGAGCTTTTCCCTGGGGGACTCCCTCGACGATATCCACCAAAACAACATCGCACAGATCTTTTTCAGCCAATCGCTGGGCAGCGGTGGCACCCACATTTCCGGCTCCTACTACCGTAACCTTCTTATCCATCAATGCCTCCTTTTGCTTTAATTGATTTGGGTATACTCTGTTTTTTCCTACACCCCCCGGCGGTTGTCAATGAATATCTCAATCCGGCATCGACTCGCATATTGACAATATCTTTGAAAAATGAATAATGGCCAATGGTAATCTGACCTCAATTTAGGTCTGAATTCAGGTATAAGCCGGGATTCAAGAGGAGAAGCATGAAAATCGGCGTTATTTCCGACACCCATATGCATCAACCGGATGAACCCCTTTTCAATCTGGTGAAAACCGTTTTTGCAGATGTGGAGATGATCCTGCATGCCGGAGATCTGACCCGGATTGCGGTCCTTGAGGCGTTTTCAGGCAAAGAAGTTGTGGCGGTCTGTGGAAATATGGATCAATCGGATGTGGCAACGAGACTTCAGGACCGGGAAATGATCCATGTTTCAGGATACCGGATCGGCCTGATTCACGGGTGGGGGGGATCAGCAGGAATCGAGGATCGGATTAGAAAGCTGATTCCAAACGCCCATGCAATCGTTTATGGGCATACCCATCGTCCGTCAAATCATGAGGTCGACGGAACCCTGATGTTCAATCCAGGCGCCTATTCGGGGAGTTTTCTATTCGGAGTCAAGCGGTCTGTCGGGATTTTGACCATCGGAGAGACCATCAGCGGAGAGATCGTTCATATTTAATCTGAATTCAGATTTCGTTTTTCAGGGAGGAACTCAAATCATGAAATCCAGTCAACGCGCACTCTGTGAAACCGATTTTCCGGAATTGGCGCTCCTTAAAAAAGGGAAGGTTCGAGACATTTATGATCTGGGGGACACGCTCC
>JBFMEI010000257.1:0-3656 GCA_040753295.1 Thermodesulfobacteriota bacterium
ATCCCGACCAAGATTAAAAACACTGATATTGTGGCTCGAAGAAGACGTCAGATTGCGGATGCAGCGGTCAAACTCTTTATCGACAGAGGGTTTCATAAAACCACAACCCGCCAGATCGCCAGGTCCGCCGGTGTTTCCATCGGATCTTTGTATGAATATATTGCCTCTAAAGAGGATATCCTCTATCTGGTCTGCGAATCTATTCATGAAGAGGTGGAGCGAGGAGTGGCGGACGCAATGGCAAGAACCACCGGCGGAAGAGAAGCGCTGGCTGAAGTCCTCAGGGAATATTTCATGGTCTGCCATCGGATGAGCGATTTTATACTGCTCATTTACCAGGAAACCCGGTCATTGCCGGGTCAGTGGCAGAAGCGGGTATTGGCCAATGAACTTCGGATTACCGGAATCTTTGTTCAAGTTCTGGCCCGGCTGGTCGCTGATGGAGATCTCCCTCATCTGGATGAACGGACGATTGAGATTGCGGCCCATAATATTTCGGTTCTCGGTCACATGTGGACCTTCAGACGCTGGTTTTTATCCCGCCATTACCGGATCGAAGATTATATTCGGCATCAGACTGCATTTATCATGGGACTTTTAGGTCAAAACGGCCTTGATAATCGGAGAACTTTACGCAAGGAGGAGAAATGAGTTTCGAAGAAGAGCCCTATACACCGGTGCATCATATCCGAATGGTTACGGCAACCTCACTTTTTGACGGACACGACGCTTCCATCAACATCATGAGAAGAATCCTGCAGGATACCGGCGTCGAGGTGATCCATCTCGGACATAATCGTTCAGTCCATGAAATTGTGGATGCAGCCATTGAAGAGGATGTTCAGGGAATCGGGGTTTCAAGCTATCAGGGAGGTCATGTTGAATTTTTCAAATATATGGTGGATCTCCTGAAGAAGCGGGGAGCGAAGCAGATAAAGGTTTTCGGAGGAGGAGGCGGCGTTATTGTGCCGCACGAAATTCGCGAACTGGAATCATACGGTGTTTCCAAGATCTATTCTCCCGAAGACGGTACAAAATGGGGGTTGCAGGGAATTATCAATCATCTTCTGCGTCAGATAGACTACTCCACGTTAAACGGCGGATCCCTTGATCTCGATCACTTATCCCCGGAAGATAAGCTCGGGGTTGCCAGAGCGATCACTGCGGTGGAAACCGGAAGAGGTCAGGATAACAAGGGGCTGGAACATATTAAAAAGATTCTTGCAGAAAAAATCGGAACACGCAGGATTCCGGTGATCGGGATAACCGGAACAGGAGGTGCTGGAAAATCTTCCCTGACCGACGAACTTGTACTGCGCATGCTGCATGATCTTAAAACCGTCACGGTTGCCATACTCAGTTGTGATCCGTCGCGGCGAAAGACCGGAGGGGCACTGCTGGGAGACCGGATCAGGATGAATGCCATTGGAAGCCCCCGTGTCTATATGAGAAGCCTTGCGACCCGGACTTCTCATACCGAAATTCCTGAAGCCCTGAAAGATGCCGTTCAGGTCGTCAAGGCAGCCGGTTTTGACCTCGTTATTATAGAAACGGCCGGAATCGGCCAGGGAGATTCCAGCATCGTCGATGTATCCGATACGACGCTTTATGTCATGACCAGTGAATTCGGAGCAGCAACCCAACTTGAAAAAATCGACATGCTCGACTTTGCCGACCTCGTGGCTGTCAATAAATATGAAAAGCGCGGGGGAGAAGATGCGGTCCGGGCAGTGAGAAAACAGGTTCAGAGAAACCGGAAAGCCTGGGATACACCTCTGGAAGAGATGCCGGTTTTCGGGACCATTGCATCCAAATTCAATGACGACGGGGTCACCGCGCTCTACCATGCAATACTCGATAAGGTGGGTGAAAAGACAGGGATTATCTTTAAATCCTCCCTCCCGAAGCCTCAAATCAGGACATCCAGTTCAAAAACCGTGATTATTCCCCCGGAACGGACCCGATATCTGAGTGAAATCAGCGACACGGTCAGGGAATACCATCGGGAAACCCTGGAGCAGGCTCAAATCTTGAGACACAGGTGGCATTTTCAGGAAACCATCAAGGACATTGAATCCGCATCCTCAGGAAAAGGCGGCGGAGAACTGCTGGCTGTGTTGAAACAGGAAGTAGAAAAGGCGAACGAATCGATTCAGAAGCAGACTCAAAAATGCATGGAGGAGTGGGAAGAGATCAAAGAGATCTACGGCAAAGATGAAATGGTCTATGAGGTGAGAGGGAGGGAAATTCGTGTCCCCCTTTACACCCGTTCCCTGTGCCGCCAACGGATTCCCAAGATATGCCTTCCCCGGTATGAGGATCCCGGAGAAATCTTTCGCTGGATCCGCAACGAAAATGTACCAGGCCGGTTTCCATTTACAGCAGGAGTATTCCCCTTGAAGCGGACCGATGAAGACCCCACCCGTATGTTTGCAGGCGAAGGGGATCCGGCCAGAACCAACCGCCGGTTCAGGCTTCTCTCAGAAGCCTACGAAGCCAAGCGCCTTTCAACGGCCTTTGACTCCGTAACCCTTTACGGATTCGATCCTGAAAGAAAACCCGACAATTTCGGAAAAGTCGGGACTTCAGGCGTCAGCATCTGTACTCTGGATGATGTCAGAACGCTTTATGACGGGTTTGAGCTGTGTGCGCCCAATACGTCGGTCTCCATGACCATTAACGGTCCGGCTCCCATGCTTCTGGCCATGTTTTTCAACGCCGCCATCGACCAGCAGGTGGAGCTCTTTAAAACTGACACCAAAAGAAGTCCCAACGAGGATGAATTTCGGAAAATTAAAAAAAGAGTCATGTCGAATATCCGGGGGACGGTTCAGGCTGATATCCTCAAGGAAGATCAGGGGCAGAATACCTGTATTTTTTCAATTGAATTCGCTCTGAAGATGATGGGAGACATCCAGGAGTATTTCATCGAGAATGAAGTCAGAAATTTTTACTCGGTTTCCATCTCGGGCTACCACATTGCAGAGGCCGGCGCCAATCCGATTACACAACTCGCACTGACGCTTGCCAATGGATTCACCTACGTGGAATACTATCTTTCCAGAGGGATGCCCATTGACAGCTTTGCGCCGAATCTCTCCTTCTTTTTTTCAAATGGAATGGATCCCGAATATACGGTTATCGGAAGGGTGGCGCGACGCATCTGGTCCATCGCCATGAAGCGGAAATACAGGGGTTCGGATCGCGCGCAGATGCTTAAGTATCATATTCAGACTTCGGGGAGATCTCTTCACAGCCAGGATATTCAATTCAACGACATCCGGACAACTCTTCAGGCCCTTTGTGCTGTCTATGACAACTGCAACAGCCTGCATACCAATGCGTTCGATGAAGCGATCACGACACCCAGCCGGGAATCGGTTCGGCGGGCATTGGCCATTCAATTGATCATCAACCGGGAGTGGGGGCTGGCAAAAAACGAAAATCCATACCAGGGAAGTTTTATCGTGGACGAGCTGACCGACCTGGTGGAGGAGGCTGTTCTATCCGAATTCGACCGGATTTCAGAGCGCGGCGGAGTGCTGGGTGCCATGGAAACCGGATATCAGAGGAGCCGAATTCAGGAGGAATCTCTTTATTATGAGAAACTCAAGCACACCGGTGAACTTCCCATCGTGGGTGTGAATACATTCCGC
>JBFMEI010000258.1:0-3647 GCA_040753295.1 Thermodesulfobacteriota bacterium
GACGGGAGCCCTCGGATTTCGTATTCGGAGGCGGCTTTTTTTTTCTCTGTCATAATCGACCTTGATGGAAATAAAGTGGCTGTTCAAATAATCGATGACGGATGAGTCCACAAAGGTCTCCTTTGCCATGGTCGTACAATATGCACACCACTCTGCCCAAAAATATAGAAAAATTTTTTTCCCTTCTTCCTTGCTCATGGCCACTCCTTTGTCATAGGAGCTCCATTGAATTCCTTTGGTATTCCCCTGGGGAAAGGCGTTTTGGACCGGCAGGCAGACGTAAAAAGCCAAGATCCATACGGCCGTCATCAGACGCAGTTTCATAAAAATCACCTGGATACGTTCAAGAGGTTCATTCTGTCAAAAACCAGTAAAATGCCGACGGCAATCATAAGAAAGCCGGAGGTCGCATGAATGAATTTTACGGATTTTCCTGCCTTCCGGATCAGAACCAGCAGATAGTTTATGAACAAAGAGATCCCGATAAAAGGAATGGCCAAACCCGCCGCATAAACAGCCAGAAGCTGCATTCCTTCCCTGACGGTTTCCTGATTTCCGGCCAAAATCAGGATCGAACCGAGAAGGGGACCGATACAGGGGCTCCATCCGGCTCCGAATGCCATTCCAACAATCAATGCTCCCATGGTATGAACCGGTCTTTTAGCCGGTTGAAACCGTTTTTCAAAGTCTAAAATATTGATCTTGAACAAGCCGGTTACGTGTATTCCTAAGATAATGATTAAGAAGCCGCCGGCAATCCTTAAAATATCCTTGTGCTTAAAAAAGAATCCTCCGAAGAAAGATGCAGTGGCACCCATAAGCACAAATACAATTGAAAATCCTGTAACAAACATCGCTGTTGAGGTGACGACCCGTTTTCGAATAATGGAATCGTTTCGGGATAGCTCTTCAAGAGAAAAGCCGGTGATAAAGGTAAAATATGCCGGTATCAGAGGAACGATGCACGGTGAAATAAAGGAGAGTATCCCTGCCAGGAAGGCAGCTGAATATGAGATGGTATCGATAAACATGGTTCAAGTACTTAATATAAATTTCGGAATGGTGATGTCAAGGATCGGATTCACCGCTCAGATCTCTTGCCCGATTGCATGCGGCTTGAATCGCTTGAACGATCGTTTTTTTAACTTCGCCATGATCTAAAATTCGAAGAGCCGCCTCAGTGGTTCCTCCGGGTGACGTGACTTTTTGCCGAAGAGCTTCGGGGGGTTCGTCCTGTTGATCCAGAAGAACTGAGGCGCCTTTAAGCGTCATCCGGGTCAATCGGGTTGCATCGTCAGGATTGAGGCCCATCCGGATTCCGGCTTCAATCATCGCCTCGGCCAGATAAAAGAGATAAGCCGGCCCGGATCCTGATAAGGCCGTCACGGCGTCGAGTGCCTCTTCTTCGAATTGAATGGCGATTCCGATAGACTCAAGCAGTTTCCGGGTAATCCGGAGGTCTGCTCTGGAAGCGTATCGATTGGAACTCATGCCGCTGATTCCACATCGCACCAGGGCAGGGGTATTCGGCATGACCCGGATTACCGGCAGATACTTGCGCGACGTTTCGTTCAATCCGTCATAAAGGCGGTTTTCAATTTTACGGATCGGAATTCCCGCAGCAATGGAGATGATTCTTTTTTTTGTTCTCGGGATTCCGGTTTTATTAGGTGCGATCTGGGACAGGATGATTTCCATCTGCTGGGGTTTTACGGCAAGGATAATCGTATTGCACCTGGAATATAGAAATTGATTGTCATGGGCAATATTGATGCGGTATTTATTTTTTAGAAAATCAAGCCGGATCTGATCCACATCGCTGACCCATATCGAAGTCCTGGAAACCGTTCTTCCCTCGATTAGGGCGGATATAAAGGCTTCCCCCATATTTCCACCCCCGATAAATCCCATGGTTAAGACTGATTCAGGCATTTGTATTTCTCCGTTTTGTCACTTCTTATCTTTACCCATGCATCCCGCATGTGTCAAACGATTTGCATGAAACATCTTGACTTATCGCCGATAATATATTTAATTTTAAATCGTGAACTTGATTTATCCCGGATTCCGAACGGTCGTGCGTATCCGGTTGCCGTGACGGGGATAAGGAGGCGTTTTTACCGTGTATATGCTGGGTTACCTGTTGGTAGGGGTGGCCAAGGTCATCGATATTCTCCTTCTTTTACTCATGTGGATTGTCATTGCTCGGGCAGTCTTATCCTGGGTGAATCCGGATCCGTTCAATCCCATCGTTCGGTTTGTCCACAACATCACGGAACCTATTCTCTATCCCATTCGTTCGAAATTCCCAACATCTTTTGGAGGATTTGATATTTCTCCTATCGTGGTATTTCTGTGTGTCATCTTTCTCAGGACTTTTGTTGTAAACAGTCTCATGCGGCTTTCCGCATCACTGATATAAAAAGACAGAAACCCAAAGAGAGAACTCGGATCTGTATTTTAAAATGAAACATAATGATTTCAGATAAATATGCCGTCGTCATGATCATGACCTCAACGCCTGATGAAGAGGTAATTTATGGCAAAAATAGATGCATTTTTCAAATTAATGCATGAACAGGGAGCATCGGACCTGCATCTGGTTGCCGGCCAGCAACCGATTATCCGAATCCGGGGAGATCTTGAACGGATCAAATACAAAGTTCTTGACAGCGATGACCTGAGGAGCATGCTTTATGAGATCACTCCTGAAGAAAAAGTCAAAGTATTTGAAGAAACCGGAGACGTGGATTTTGCATATGAAATCCCGGGGCTTGCCCGCTACCGGGCGAATTTTTTCATGCAGAAGAACGGGATCGGCGCTGTTTTCAGGGAGATCCCCAGCGTCATCATGACTCCGGAGCAGCTCGGGCTTCCTCCGGTCATATCCAAACTTGCGCTCCTTCCCAGGGGGCTGGTGCTGGTTACAGGACCTACCGGAAGTGGGAAATCAACGACCCTTGCGGCGATTATTGACAAGGCCAATCAGGCGAGAAAAGACAATATCATCACCGTTGAAGATCCCATCGAGTTTGTCCATACCAGCCAGAATTGCATTGTCAATCATCGCGAAGTCGGGATCCATACCAAATCCTTCAAAGCGGCATTAAGAGGGGCGCTGCGCGAGGATCCGGACATCATTATGGTGGGAGAGATGCGGGATCTTGAAACCATTTCATTGGCCATTGAAGCGGCGTCGACCGGACATCTGGTTTTTGCGACGCTTCATACCACAAGCGCCGTGAAGACTGTGGATCGAGTGATTGAAGTATTCCCTTCCCATGAACAGCCCCAGATCCGATCGACTCTTGCGGATGGAATCCGGGCCATCATCGCACAGGTTCTTTTCAAAAGAATCGACCGCAAAGGGAGATGTGTGGCACTGGAAATTGTAATCGCCACCCCTGCAGTTCGAAACCTGATACGGGAAGCCAAGACATATCAGATTCCCTCAATGGTTCAAACCGGGAGAAAATATGGAATGCAGCTCCTTGATGATGCCATCATGGATTTATACAGCAAAGGATGGATCAGTGCCGATGAAGCGTACATGAAAGCCAACGATAAAGCCAGATTCAGGCCTTATATTAAAGAAGCACCTGCAGATTTTACAGAAGTTTAATTTCCACTTAAAAAGGAGTGTCCAT
>JBFMEI010000259.1:0-3636 GCA_040753295.1 Thermodesulfobacteriota bacterium
TTTTTTTTCAGTAATGGTCGGGACAAATCCCACATTGTATTTCCAATTCGGATCCTTCGTGGCGTCAACCGTAATATGCATATGAATATCATCCCGGCGTTCCCAATCCGCAAGTTCGTTTTTATATAACAGCATTCCAGGCGACCTGGCGCCGTAAATGACATGGATCTCTTTGAATTTGTGCCGGTTTTCCGGATTGAGCATGTAAACGATTGAGGATCTTAATGTGGTAAAAGCAAATCCGCCGCCGATGATCACCAGATTCTTCCCCTCCATGAGATCCCAGGGATACCAGTTTCCCAGAGGCCCCCGGATTCCCATGATATCCCCTTTTTTCATGGAATGCAGATAATTGGTAACGAGACCGACCTTGTTGACGGTGAACAGGACAAATCCTTTTTCCGTGGGTGATGACGCGATCCCGATGGGGATTTCTCCTTTTCCGGCAACCGAAAGTTCGGCAAACTGACCCGGTACATATACAAATTTCTCTTCATCTCCCTCTTTCAGGAACACGAAGCGAAATGTCTTTAAGTTCTTATCCTCAGTCTCGGTGATGATATCATCGATTTTAACCGGATAAGGTAAATATGGATTTTGCACATCTTCCCCCTTTTCTGGCTGAACCCGGAAGATCCTCAGGGAGTTTCGGAGGCGTTCATCAATTCACACACCCGGCGGATATCAATATTGACCGGGCATTGGGAGATGCATCTCCCGCATCCGACGCATTGGATTCCGTTGTTGTATTTATCTACATAATATTTAAGTTTATGCATAAATCGCTGCCTGACACGATGGAGTTTGGTCCCCCTTGGATTGTGTCCCGATCCGTGCAGGGTAAAGAGCGGATACATGCAGCTGTCCCAGTTGCGCATGCGGATACCGGTTAATCCGAAGCACTCATCCTGAATATCGAAACACCAGCAGGTGGGGCACACATAGGTACAGGTTCCGCAATTAATGCAGGAAAACGAGACGTCTTCCCAGAATGCTGCTTCGTAGAGGGGAATGGTGGATTTGTTTTTCAGGTGTTCTGTAGCTACGGAAGTCGTGATCTTTTTTTCGGAAGCCTCTTTCATCTCTCCGATTTTTTCCAATAAGCCTCTTTCTTCCGGCGCTTCCGTCCATCCGGCGGCGGCAGCGATATCTTCGCCTTTGGAAGTAATGATTTTAGCCAGATAGCGGTCTCCATCATCCACCATCAGGATATCAAGACCGGTTTCGCTGAACGGACCGCTTCCGGCTGAAGTGCAAAAGCAGGTGGTGCAGGGCTGATGACATGCCAGTCCTACCAGCGTCAACGATTCATAGGCGCCCATCCAGAATGGATCCTTATATTTCTGGGAATTAAAATTTCTTTTAACCAGTAAAAACGCATCTGCATCGCATGGGCGAATCCCGATGACCGTGCGCGGGGAATCGCTTTTTGGGATTTCTTTTAAGATATGATGGTCTTCACGGTTTTGATCGAAGGTGCATTGAAACATGATTTCGGATTGAGGCTGAACCAGGAATTTCGGAGAAATGCGGGTGTTCTGAAAGTTGAAATCCGGAATTTGTCCGTTATCAAGCACCTCAAATGAATGGAATTGTTCTTTCTTAACCGGTCCGTAAAGCCGGCAGGCTTTTGAAAGCTTTTCCATGGCATTCGGCCAAGCGTCCTTGGTGATTGTCGCGATCTTCATTGCGCCTTCTTCGGTTGTTATTTAATGAAATCGTTCGGATCCTGAGGCCGGTAAGTATCCAGCGGCGGTCGTTCGTCGATGGTTAATCCCGCCTCCCATCCGTATAAATCAAAACAATCCTTGTTGAGTTTTTTTGTAAATTGTCTGACCCGAATCCCCACCGGGCATGCCCGTTCACAGGCCCCGCAGTCGGTGCATCGTCCCGCGCAGTGGTAGGCTCTTAAAAAGTGAAACGTCAGAGTATCGGTCGGTTCAATGCTTTTTCCGACCCACTGAGGTCTGGATTCATCCACAAAACATGTCGGGCAATAGCAGAGGGGGCAGGCATTCCTACATGCATAGCATCGAATGCATTCGGAAATCAGATCTTCGAAAAATTTCCGTTTTTCAGAATCTGATAATCCTTCAATTCGACGAACATCTTCATAAGGATCCACATCCTGCTGCTCCGGTACCGGTTCTGCAACCAGTTCATCATATATCACCGGGTTTCGGTGCTTGCAGACTTTGCAGTTCTCCTGAAGCATCTCTTGTTTATCAAAAGAAGTTGAAAAGCCATTCCCGGAGACTTTAACCGTTGCCTTATCTTCGACCGCCTCGACTATTTCCCCTGATACCGAGGACGCTATTTTTCGTTTGTCCAGCATTCCGCGGCAGGGGATGCCGATGATTTTAATCTGATTCCGTTTGATTTTATTTTCAACGATATGAATGGCGATGTTGCGGGAGTCACATCCTTTGGCAAGAATGCCGATTCTCTCTTTTCGATTCGGGAGATAGTTGGCCAGGTTGATGCCGCAGTGACTGTCCCAGACCAGACGGCCGACTTCATCCGGATGTTTGATGAAACAGGGTTCGTTCATCATCGGAACGGTTCCTTTCCGGAATCCGATGATCAGATCCACACTTTTGTCTATTAAAAGTTTTTTCGATATTTCTCTTATTTTTTCAGTATATTCCGTCATGTTAAGCCACCTTAGGCAGTCTCTTCACAAAATGCTGATTGGGTCCAAGGCCTCGGATGACTTCGGTGATGGTTTTAACCACATCAACAAATTTGGTCGCTTCCGCCGAAGAGATCCATGAGAATTGAAGTCGTCCCGGTTCGATACCGATCTGCTCCATCAGGTTTTGAAACAGGGCAAATTTCCGTCGGGCGTAGTAATTACCTTCCAGGTAATGGCATTCCCCGGGGTGTCAGCCTGAAACCCAGACGCCGTCGGCTCCCTGACGAAGTGCGGCCAAGAAAAACTTGGGGCTCATCCTTCCGGTGCAGGGAATCCGGATTACCCGGATATTGGCAGGATATGCCATCCGGCCCACACCGGCCAGATCTGCGGCTCCATAGCTGCACCAGTTGCATAAAAAACTGACGATTTTTGGTTCCCAGTCCGACGTCATGCTTCTCTCCTGTTCCATCGTTCAATCATACCGCTTCGTTTAAGGTAAAAATCTGGGCAAAGATCTGATCATCATCAAATCCTTTGAGGTGGATGGCTCCGCTCCGGCAGGAGGCGACGCACAGGCCGCATCCTTTGCATAACACCGAATTGATCTTTGCCTTTCCGGTGAAGGGTCCTTCTTCGATGAATCCCGGGGCGGAATACGGGCATATGGCCACGCAGACACCGCAGGAACTGCAGTCCATGGGATTCGTCTCCGCAACCGTCCCTCCCATCCGAATGGTTTGTTTGGCCAGAAGGGTCACGGCGCGGGTTGCTGCTGCCTGAGCCTGGGTGATGGTTTCGTCCACAGGCTTGGGAGCATGGGCCAGGCCGCAGATAAAAACACCGTCTGTTGCGCAATCCACCGGCCGAAGTTTGACATGAGCGTCCATGAAAAAGCCGTCGTTGTTCAGCGTGACCTTATACATCTGGGCAATGGGATTTTCTTTGGGTGGAACGACGGCTGTGGCCAGAACCAGAAGATCCGGTCGCACCTCCATCCG
>JBFMEI010000260.1:0-3623 GCA_040753295.1 Thermodesulfobacteriota bacterium
AGACGATCCTCATCCAAAGCCTGGGCCTTTCCACCATCCTCATCGGTCTTCAAATGGCCCTTTCCGGTAAAAATCTTCTTTCAACCGTGGGATGTCTCCTCTTTGGAGCCCTTACCGGAGAGATTATCAACATTGAACGAGGCGTGGAAAAGCTTGGAGAATGGCTGAAGAGTAAAGCCCGCTCCGACTCATCAACTTTTGTGGAAGGATTTGTGATGGCTTCTGTCCTGTATTGTACCGGTGCCATGGTAATTGTCGGATCCATTCAGGATGGTGCAGCCGGAGATCCGAGCACTCTTCTCATCAAATCGCTTCTGGATGGAATTGCATCAATCGCCCTTGCATCCCAATTCGGATTGGGGGTCGCATTTTCAAGCTTATCGGTTCTGGTGATTCAGGGGACGATCACCCTTATGGCATCCAAGTTGTCTTTCCTTCAAACTCCGGAGGTTCTTACTTCAGTAACCGCTACAGGGGGTCTCCTCATTGTCGGGATTGGAATCAGCGTTCTGAATCTTACCCGTATCCGGATCGGAAATATGATCCCGGCCCTTGTTTTTGCCGTTCTGGTTGTTCTGTTTTAGCTTATCTTTACGCGGTTAAATCGACTTATCCGGTCTTAATTTTTTATCTTCCATGTTCCGTCCGGCTGCCTGCAGGCTGTACCGTATGCCTGCTGTTCCTTGCCTCCGATAACGATGGTCTGTTGGTATTCCCGGCAGTATTCTTCTTGTTTCGTGACAATGATTCTTCCTGAATTTCCGGTTTGCGGATTATACCATTGATGTCCTTCCCCGATTTTTGATGTCTGAATCGATTCCGTAACCAGGGAAGTGTGAACCCTCTGCTCTTCAGCATTCAGTTTATCGTACATCCTTCCCAGCTCAGAGCCGACAAGTCCGCCGACCACAAGCCCGACACCTGCCCCCAGGGCCCTTGCCGTGCTGTCTCCCCCAACCTGATGTCCGATAATCGCTCCCACCAGAATTCCGGTCAGAGTCCCGATGGTCTCACCACCCCTGCTTCCAGGTGCACATGATATGATTGCAGAAAAAAATATCAACAAGCTGCAAAACACCGCGATTTGTTTCATTGTTCATTTCTCCTTATCAGAATGATGGATAAGATGTGATATTTCAGATTCGGATGACCCGTTCTGGAATCCTTTATGACATTATAAGCAACCCGGGAAGCAAAATCAACATTTGGATAAGAATAATCCGGGCGGGAATTTATCTGATGGAAGCATATCCGCCGGGAAAACCATTTTTCGAAAAAACGATCTGCCAGAGCTGATTCCGTCCGGCCCTGAAACTTCCGGCGCAGCTAAGCAAGTAATAGGTCCACATTCGAAAAAACCGCTCATCATATCTATCCTGGATACGGCTGAAGTTTTTGGTGAAATTGCGATACCAAGCCATCAACGTCTGATCATAATGCAAGCCAAAACTATGCCAATCCTCCAGATAAAAAAGACCTTCTACAGCTTCAATAATCTGCCGCGCGGATGGGAGCATGGAGTTTGGAAAGATATATTTCTCAATCCACGGATCCACAGTATATACGGAAGTGTTGTTTGCGATGGTGTGCAGGAGAAAAAGTCCTTCTGATTTCAGACATCGATCCACTGTTTCCATATAGGTCCGATATTTCACATAACCGACATGTTCAAACATGCCGATGGATACAATCCGGTCATATTTCCCGTCGATATCCCGGTAATCTTTCAGCTCGATATTCACCGGAAGAGCGCTGCATCGCTTCCCGGCCATCGCTGCCTGATGCTCGGAAACTGTGATACCGGTGACTTCCACTTCATATCGCCTGGCAGCATATGCAGCAAAGGCTCCCCATCCGCATCCGATATCAAGGATATGCATTCCGGGTTCCAGCATCAGTTTTCGGCAGGTCAGTTCCAATTTTGCCTCCTGAGCCTCATCCAGTGATCTGACCCGGCTCCAGTAAGCACACGAATAGTTCATCTCTTTATCGAGCATGATTTCAAAAAGATCATTCCCGATATCATAATGATGGCGGCCGATTTTGAATGCACTCCTTCTTCCCTGGGAATCGGTTATTCTGGATTTGAGGATCGACCACAAAATCCCTTTGAAGCTGCGGGCTTTTTCATCAAGACGTGCAGAGAGGATTCGCTCAAAAAATTGATCCAGAGCAGTGCAATCCCATAGGCGGTCCATATAACTTTCACCCAGGGCTAAAGATCCTCCGGAAATGACTCTGGGGAAAAATGAGGGGTCGTGGACTTGAATATCAAACGGTCTTTCGCCTTGAACCCGGATTCCGGCAAGATTCAACAACTGCTGAATCATATGTTTTTCAGTGCCGCGTTTCATGGACAAGTCTCCTGAGAGTCAGAGGAAACGGATCTCAATCATCTCTCATCAAAACGTTGTCTCAATTTCCGGCGAAGAATTTTATGGATATATATCACCATCACATCGAATTTTCAAATTACACCTGAATTGAGCGATTGTTGAGTTTGCCGCAGATGATAAAGAGAATTCAGCCTCTTGATTTAGCTCACGAATCATGCGATTTTAACACAGCAGGACAGATCCGATTTATGAAAGAACCGGTTCGACAAAAAGCCATCATCCATCTGGATATGGATGCCTTTTATCCAGCAGTCGAAGCTCTCGACAACCCGCATCTTAAAGGAAAGCCGGTCATTGTCGGAGGGAGCCGGAAGCGAGGAGTAGTTTCGTCCGCCTCCTATGAGGCGAGAAAATTCGGAATTCATTCTGCACAGCCCATGTCAACGGCATTACGCCTCTGTCCGCATGCCATCGTGCTCCCGGTCCGGATGAAGCGCTACAAAGAGATCTCAAACCGGGTTTTTAACATCTTCTATCGCATTACTCCTCTCGTAGAGCCGATTTCAATTGACGAAGCGTTTCTGGATGTGACCGGATCGGAGAAGCTTTTCGGGAATCCTGAAAAAATTGCTCAAATCATCAAACGCATGGTGGTGAAAGAGATCGGGCTGACAATTTCCGCCGGCGTGGCTCCGTCCAAATTCGCTGCTAAGATCGCTTCAGATCTGGAAAAACCGGATGGCCTGACTGTTGTCAAACCGGATCAGGTGAGATCTTTTCTGGATCCGCTTCCCATTCATAAGATGTGGGGAGTCGGCCGGGTGACTCAAGAAGCGCTGCAGAGATTGAATATCCGTACGTTTAGGGATTTAAGAGAGATGCCTCTTGATATTCTTATTAGAAAATTCGGGAAACACGGTATTCAAATGAAACGGCTTGCCGAAGGGATCGACGACCGGAATGTGGAAACCGAAAGCGAGATAAAGTCTATCGGCCATGAGGAAACTTTTGAACAGGATATCCTCGATTTAAAAACAGCAACAAAAGAGATTCTATGGCTATCCGAACGGGTGGCCAAACGGATGAGGCGACTTGGCATTATTGGGCGAACCATCACATTGAAGGTTAAATACAGCGACTTTACCCGAATCACCAGATCCGAGACCCTGCCCGAATCCACGGACGACGGAAGTCTGATTTACCATACGGTTTGCGCTCTGCTGGAAAAAACCGGAGTCGGAAAAAGAGCTGTCAGACTTTTGGGAGTGTCGGTCTCCTCCCTTCATC
>JBFMEI010000261.1:0-3607 GCA_040753295.1 Thermodesulfobacteriota bacterium
CTTCTATCGACTCAACGTTTTTCCAATTAAAGTCCCGCCGCTGAGGGAAAGAAAAAAAGATATCCCGATGCTTTTAGAGCACTTTGCCGCGTTGTATTCAAAACAGACGGGAAGTGAAAAAAAACAATTTTCTGAAGATGCAGTTTCCATGTTAACGCAATATGAATGGCCCGGGAATGTCAGGGAATTACAGAATCTTGTTGAGCGGCTGGTAACCATTATCAAAGATCCTATGATTCGGTCAAAAGACATTCCGAATCTCGGACCTCGAAAGATAGAGCCTAAAGACCTGACCTTGAAGGAAGCCGTCAATACATTTGAACGCCAGTATATTGCCGAGGTTTTAGAGGCTGTCGGAGGGAACAAATCCAAGGCCGCCGAGAAATTAGGGATCCATAGAAATACCCTTTTATCCAAAACCAGCGAACCGAATTCATAACCCTTCGTCGAAAAACCAGGCTTTTATAATCGCCTGAACCGATCATTGAATCCCGTTATCGAACTGCTTCTGCACTTTTTTTTTGGCACTCAACCTGAAATTTTGGGCATTAACCGGGGTTTCATTCTGATTTTTTATCACGATATCAATGAGATGGATCTGGCATAGATATTGCTACTCCTAGAATAAATGGTTTATAAGGACTGAAGCAGATAACATATTGATCTCTAACCCCATGATATAAAAGACTTCAAATGAAAATAACGTCGATTCCCGAAAACCAGCAGAGCCGACGCGCATGCCTCCGCCATAAACTTCTGATCATTGAAGCCGTGATTTTTGTGATGCCGGCACTGGCACTCGGATATGTCTTATATTCCAAACAGGTGTTTCTCAATACTTCACAGATGATCATTATCTCAATGATGCTCCTGCTCATCCTTTCCGGACTTCTGATGGTAAGAGAGATCTTTGATGAATTTTTAGAGCTGGCCAATCGAATGGTTCGAAACGAGATGGTGGATATCGAGCATAACGGGTATTCAGAGAACCTGTCCGAATTGCAGAATATCTCCGATTCGTTTAAACAGATCGTTGCAAAATGTCAGAAATCCGAATCCATGCTTTATCAGAAAACACTTCAAATGGATGTGATCCGAAATCTTGTCAAGCAGCTTAAGAAGACTCACAACACCCAGGAATTGATGGATCTTATTCTCGAAAAAGCGATGGAAGCCACCGGATCCCGAATCGGATCCTTGTGCCTTATTGAAGAATCAAAACATCGCTTTCTGGTGGTCTCCTCAAGAGGATTTTCCAGGGATCCGAAAAAAGACTTCTATATCGATATGGATCAGTCCATTATGCGGTATGTGGTATCTGAAAAAAAGCCGTTACTTGTTGAAAACATCGAATCCGATCCCCGAATCGCCCGGCCGCGAAATTCCAGTTATCAATCTCCTTCGTTTATCATCATACCGATTTTTGAAAAGCAGAACATGACGGCCGTACTGAATTTATCCTGTAAAATCGACGATACTCCATTCACTTCAATCGATGAAGATATTCTGGAGATAATGACCAATCAGATCAGTTTTGTCCTTGAGAACTCAAGACTTCAGTTTACCCTTGTAGAATATCTTCAGAATATTCAGCAAAGCGAAAAAGATTTATCGGATGCTTCAAAACAGCTTAAAAAGAAAATGATCGAAAATGATATGACGCGCGATGAACTTCGAAAAAGAGAAGAAAAATACCGGATGATCCTGGAAAGTATTGAGGAAGGATATTTCGAGGTTGATCTGACCGGGAACCTGACGTTCATCAATGATGCCATTTGCGAGATTACAGGATATGAGCGGGAAGAGCTGTTAGGAATGAACAATCGCCAGTACACCACAGTAGAAACCTCAAAAATAATGTCCGAAACATTTGCTGAGGTTTTACGGACCGGTAAATCGGCGCGTTTGACTGACTATGAAATTGTAAAAAAAGACGGATCCGCTTCAGTTTTGGAACTTTCAACTTCTTTAATGATCAACGAAGAGGGACGTCCGGTCGGATTCCGCGGCGTGGTTCGGGACGTCACCGACCGCCTGGTGGCGGATCGCGAGCGGACTCGCCTGGAAGAACAACTGCGGCAAGCCCAGAAGATGGAAGCGATCGGCACCTTGGCCGGAGGGATCGCTCATGATTTTAACAACATGCTTCAGGTCATCTCCGGATACACCCAGCTTCTTCTGATGAAAAACAATGGAAATGATTCGAACCGGAAACACCTGGAAGCCATTGAACTCTCAATTCAGCGCGCAGGAGATCTGATTCGTCAGCTTCTGATCTTCAGCCGGAAAGTGGAGAGTGCATTAAAACCTGTCGATTTAAATCAGGAAATCGGTCATGTAGCAAGACTTCTGGAACGCACCATGTCCAAGATGATCACCATCGAACTCAATCTCACCAACGATCTTCCCAAAATCAATGCAGATCCGATTCAGCTTGAACAGATCCTGATGAATCTCGGGATCAATGCCGGAGATGCCATGCCGGACGGAGGAAAGCTGATATTCAATACCGAATATTATACCGTTGAAAAGTCTGCCGGTAAAAACTACCTTAATCTCAAGCCGGGGAATTATATTCTCCTGAGCGTTACAGACACCGGATCCGGAATCCCCGAGAACATCAAGGAACATATTTTTGAGCCCTTTTTCACCACAAAAGAACGAGGAAAAGGAACAGGGCTCGGGTTGGCCATGGTGTATGGGATCGTTAAAAACCACGGCGGACATATTACGTGCTACTCTCAGATGGGTCATGGAACCACATTTAAAATTTACCTTCCGGCGCATGTTCCTGTGGTCAGGGAGATACCCATAAGAAAAACCGGAGAGGAAATTCAAATGCTCCGGGGAGTCGAAACCATTCTCCTGGTCGATGATGAACCCGTGATTTTAGATATCGGGCATGAGATCTTAACCGAGCATGGGTATTCGGTAGTCAAAGCACGCAGAGGAGAAGAAGCCATCGAAATCTATCAAATCAGAAAAGATCAGATCGACCTTATTCTGTTGGATTTCAATATGCCCGGGATCGGAGGGCACAAATGCCTCCAGGAGTTGTTGAAAATAAATCCGCTCGCAAAAGTCATCATTGCCAGCGGATATGCGTTAAACGGGAAAGTCAAGGAGACCCTGGATGCCGGCGCCGCCGGGTTCATCGCAAAACCCTACCAGTTTAAAAATATGCTCAAGCAGATCCGAACCGTACTGGATCAGAACCCATCCGGTTTTTTTTTAACTGCTGACGCAGGATGATCCCCATCTCCCTGCCGAAATGCCATGAACACGTTTTTTCTGTTTTTCTGATTTGTGCTTGACATCAAAAATCAACTTGTTTATATGATCACCTTTATCATTTTCTCGGGTCACACTCGATCCCGGTCTTTTTTTGGTTGAATTGATTTCGATTTTAAACTTTAAAAAGCTGCTTGGAAAATAAACCCGAAAATGACTTTGGATAAATTACTGAAGGACAATAAAGCGTGACTGATCAAAAAATGTTTTGAATCGCTCCTCGAAACCTACCCTTCCAATACGGCTGCCTTTCTTAAAAACCAGAAAGATCCTTTTGCAAATCCGGTCGGAAATGCATTCCGACAAGGTGCTGAAG
>JBFMEI010000262.1:0-3590 GCA_040753295.1 Thermodesulfobacteriota bacterium
GAATTTCGGGAGTATTCCATCCTTTCCGGAATCTCTTCATAAAGGGTCCTATCCGTTTTTGAATTATTCTCTGGAGCTGGTGCGGATCAATAGGCTGAGTCTTCTCTTCGGGTATGTCTATTGCGCGGCCGCTTTTTGTATGAATCTTTATGCCCTTGGAAGTAAAAATCCCTGGGAGCATGCGGCGGCAATGGTTTATGTCGGAAGCTCCCTGGGTGCTGTCTTTTCCGGGGATCTGCTCACACTTTTTTTCTGTTTGGAAATTATGTCGGTTGCGCCGTTTTTTCTGATTCTATTCAGAGGAACCCGAAAAGCAATGGGGGCGGGAATCCGATATCTTCTATGGCATCATTTCAGCGGAATTTGTATTTTAACCGGAATTTTATCCCACGTTCACCTTACCGGTTCCATCGAATTCAGCCATATGCCATGGGGATGGGGAGGCCGTGATTTCGGATATAATCTGATGCTCCTGGGTTTTCTGGTTAACGCCGCTTCTGTTCCCTTTCATTCATGGTTGGCGGATTCTTATTCCGAAGCCGGCCCAGGCGGGTCCATCTATCTGACCGCTTATACCACCAAGACCGCTGTCTTTTGTCTTTGGATTTTGTTTTCAGGGGTTGAACTTTTAATCTGGGCGGGGGTGGTATCGGCGCTTGTTTCGGTTTTCTTGGCCGTGCTGGAAAATGACGGGAGGCGTCTCCTTTCCTACCATATTGTTTCTCAGGTCGGATATATGGTTGCCGGGATCGGAATGGGGACCCACCTGTCGCTCAACGGCGCTGCAAGTCATGCATTTTGCCATATCCTCTATAAAGCATTGTTATATATGGGTGCCGGATGCCCCCTGGTGGTGGTCGGAACCGTAAAGTTTCATCAACTGGGCGGATTATATAAATACATGCCGTATTCATTCTGGCTGACGATGATCGGAGGGTTTTCCATTTCGGCATTTCCGCTGTTCAGCGGATTTGTCAGCAAGACGATGACCCTGGAAGCGGCCGAACTGCTCCATCAGCCGGTGGTCTATTTAATTCTGGAAGGCGCATCCATCGGTACATTTTTACATACCGGACTGAAGCTCCCATGGAATATCTGGCTTCAGGGAAAAGATGAGCCGGCCCCGGAAATACGGGCGCACTTGAAAGACTCGGCGCTTAACACACCCATACACATGCTTCTGGGGATGGGAATTCTGGCCTTTCTATGCATATTTTTAGGTGTGGCTCCAGGGTATTTATATGAAATGCTCCCTTATCCGGTTGAGTTTATTCCATTTACCCGGACACGGATATTTTCCACAATCCAGATGTTTATCTTTTCATTTCTCGGCTTTTGGTTCTTGAGGAAAATGGTTAAAGGGCATCCCACATACACCCTGGACACCGATTGGCTGGTTAGAATCCCTGGAAGCCTTTTGATTCAATTCTGTAGAAAGAGTTTGACTCGTCTGGGATCATCGATCGATCAGGGAGTCGCCTTTGTTGCGCTTTCAGCTATTGCTATGCTCCGGAATCCGAAAATCGAGTTGGCTTTAAATCCCCGGGGAATCGGAATTGGAATGCTCGCCTCTCTGCTTCTTCTGGCAATGTTTATTCTGTATCACGTCTGAATGGGAAGCCCCCCTTTCCATATCTTCCAGGCTCTTCTCATTGGTGTCGACAGGGTTTGGGATGCGTCAAGATCGTCATCAGAGAAAACCTTTTTCAGCAGGTGCGCTCCTTTTATCAGGCTTTGGTTGACAAAGCATATTTAATCGCATAGAAAAAAGCCCTTGTTTCGTGTCCTCCCTGGATTGCCGCGGACACGATGAGAGGTTTAGTGAAGGAGAAGGGAAACCAAGAAAATCAGCACTGTAGCCGCCATGCAGCAGTGGGCCGGAAAACCATCAGCGTTGAGATCCGGCAAACATAAATCGGTTTTTTAGATAGAATCGACATGGATAAATAAGGAGAGTTTAAATGGAAAAGGAAAAATACTTTTTTACTTCAGAATCCGTAACTGAAGGCCATCCGGACAAGGTTGCCGATTGCATATCCGACTCCATTTTGGATGCAATCATCGCCCAGGATAAAAATTGCCGGGTGGCGTGTGAGACACTGGTAACCACCGGTATCGCCATTATTGCCGGTGAAATCACCACATCATGTTATGTGGATATGCCTCAGATTGTGCGAGAGACCATTCGGGATATCGGATATCATTCCTCCCATATGGGATTTGACTGGCAAACCTGCGCCGTGATTACCAGCATCGACCGGCAGTCTCCGGATATCGCCCAAGGTGTCAACGGCAAAGGTTTATTCAAGGAACAGGGGGCAGGGGATCAGGGGCTTATGTTCGGGTTTGCAACCGATGAAACGCCGGAACTCATGCCGATGCCTATTATCTATGCTCATAAGCTCTGTCGACGGTTGACATCGGTGAGGAAAAACGGAGCACTTGATTTTTTAAGGCCGGACGGGAAGTCCCAGGTGACCATCGAATATGAAAACGGAACCCCAAAGCGGGTGGACACCGTGGTAATTGCCGCTCAGCATAAACCTGATATCACCTATGATGAACTCCGGGAAGCGATTATTGAGCAGGTCATAAAGAAAGTAATTCCAAAAGAGATGATCGATGGAGATACCCGATATTTTATTAATGCAACCGGTCGGTTTGTGATCGGCGGACCCATGGGGGATTGCGGACTTACCGGCCGAAAGATAATCGTGGATACATACGGCGGCCAGGGAAGCCACGGAGGGGGTTGTTTTTCCGGAAAGGATCCCACAAAAGTGGACCGCAGTGCATCCTATATGGGGAGGCACGTTGCAAAAAATATCGTAGCGGCCGGACTGGCCAAAAAATGCGAAGTACAGGTTGCCTACTGTATCGGTGTAGCTCAACCGGTATCGATCATGGTTGACCCCATGGGGACCGGGGTTATTCCAAAGCGAAACCTGGAGGCCATCGTCAAGGAGACATTTGATCTGCGACCTGCCGCCATTATTGAATATCTGGATTTGCTGCGGCCGATTTACCGAAAGACCGCAGCATATGGACACTTTGGACGAAATGAACCTGAATTTTCCTGGGAAAAGACCAATATGGCGGATGTATTGAGGGAAAAAGCAGGGATTTAAGGAGAAAATTAATGATTAAATATGATGTAAAGAATATCAAACTTGCCGGAGAAGGAGCGCTTCGCATCGAATGGGCCAAAGAGAGCATGCCGGTGCTTAACCGGATCCGGAAACGATTCGAAAAAGAAAAACCGCTCAACGGAGTCCGTGTCGGCGCGTGTCTCCATGTCACCACCGAGACAGCCGCACTCCTTCAAACCCTCAAAGCCGGAGGCGCACAGCCGTTTGTATGCGCCTCAAATCCCTTAAGTACTCAGGATGAAGCGGCGGCATCGCTGGTTAAGAATGATCGGATTCCGGTCTTTGCAATCAAAGGGGAGGACAGCAAGACTTACTATCGACACATTCATGCGGTTTTAGATGCAAAGCCTCATTATACTATGGATGACGGAGCGGATCTTGTCTCCACTCTTCATTCGGACCGACAGGAGCTGATTCCCCATGTCCGGGGAGGTACGGAAG
>JBFMEI010000263.1:0-3571 GCA_040753295.1 Thermodesulfobacteriota bacterium
AGGAGAATTAATTGTGATGCCAGGGGCTTGACTGAAAACCAAAAAAAATAACAGGAGGAAATTCAAATGGCCGGTTTTGAAGGATGTCCAGGATCAAAAATGATGAATTTTAAGAGTCAACCCGAAAAGGAGAGATCGGAATCGGTGGGAAAGATTTCATCGCAGCTCAAACAGTGGCCGATTCAAATGCACCTGATATCTCCAGCAGCGCCATATTATCAAAATGCAGACGTCCTGTTGACGGCAGACTGCGTGGCGTATGCTCTCGGAGATTTTCACCGCGAATATCTGAAGGGAAAATCTCTGGCGATTGCCTGTCCCAAGCTGGATTCGGATCAGGAGATTTATACGAAAAAAATAAAAGCCTGGATCGATGATGCCCATATCAATACGCTCACAGTACTGATCATGCAGGTTCCCTGCTGCATGGGATTGCTGGAGCTGGCCAAAGAAGCCGCCCGATCCGCAAAGCGTAAAGTTCCCATCAAATATCTGGTTGTAGGGGTTCAGGGGGAAATTCTGCTCGAGGAATGGGTTTAACATCAGGAAGATCTTCGGATTATTCCAGTCGAAATCGAATGGGGACGCGGACCCACATCGGAATGGGTTCATCTCCTTTCATTCCGGGTTCGAAAATCCATTTCCGGATGGAGTTCATGGCAGCTTTATCCAGAATCGAGTGCCCGCTCGATTGAAATAGACGCAACTCTCCAACCGTACCGTCGATGTTGACCTTGACTTCAAGGATTACTGTTCCTTGAATGTTTCTTCGCCTGGCAATTCCCGGATACTCCGGAGGCGGATTTTTCAGATAGGCCGGAGTTGCTTCTCGAATCAATACCGGCCTGGAGAGGGGCGGAATGGAGACTGTTGATGCCGGTTTTAAGGCCGGAGGATCGCTTTGCGGGGCAGGAGCCACGGAATCCGAATTGCCGGGTTTTATCTCTGAGGGGGCGGTTTTTACAGGTTCCACTTCCGGGGCAGGAGTCTGGATTTTTTCGGTTTCAGGAGCAGGGGTGACGGGATCTTGAATGGTTTTTGTCTTTTCTTTTCGGAAATTCTTAAAGGAAGGCACAGATTGAAGTTGAGGCGCAGGGGGAGATGCTGCAGAGGATAACGTAATTGTCAAATACTTGGGGGTCGGAACGGCTTTTTTTGCTGAATAAAAATCCGGGATTAAAAAGAAAAGGAAGATATGGATTGAGAAAGAAAGAGATAAGGGGATGAAAATGCGATTCACAGGTTTGGGGCTGCCTCGGCCTGAAGAGAAATTTTCTGAATCCCCGCAGTCCTGATGTCATCAAGAATATGGTAGAGCTTCTGATAGGGAAGATTCCGATCTGCAAAGAGGAGGACTCCGGCAAACTCCTGATGAAGCGCTTTTTGAGAGAGAACGCGAACCAGGTCTTTTCGGGAAACCTCCTCTTTATCCAAAAAGATTACACCGTCTGATCGAACAGTGACCGACACCATCTCTTTCTGATCGATTTTTGCAGTTGAAGACGCCGGAAGCATCACCGTCACGCCTCGATGGACCGCCATTGAGAGCATGGCATAAATAAATGAAACCAGAACCAGAAACACGATGTCGATGAGCGGGATCATTTCAATCCGTGTCTTTTTTTGGGCATGGAGCTCTATCTTCATCGATGATGTCCCTTTTCCCTAAGATCCTTTCTGGAGCAGCTTTTGGTAAACAATCTCAAGGCTGGTGGCGTATTTTTCGATGTTTAACACGGCATTTTCCACTCGTGAATTGAAATAGTTGTAAGGGAGAACCGAAAAAATCGCAATTACAAGGCCCGCAGCCGTCGTAATCAATGCCTGGGCGATTCCAGAGGTTACAGCCTGAGGATTTTCGATACCCGATATTCCAAGCATGTCAAACGAATCGATAATGCCGGTGACCGTCCCCAGGATGCCGAGCAACGGGGCGATGGTGATCATGGTGTCCAGGATCCCCATATAGCGGTGCATCTGTTTGAGATGCTCGGCTGCGGTGGCTTCCATGGCTTTAATCATTGAAAATTCCCGGTGAAGGATGCCGCTCACAAGGATTCGAATGATATAGTCGTTTGAACCGGCAACTTTTTGTTTTATGGAATTCCAGTCTCCGATTCGACTGAGTTCCAGAACTTCATCCACCAGTCTCTGATTCCGCTGCATATCCAGGCGGATCCAGTAGAACAGCCTCTCGATTACGATAGTCAATGCAATGATGGAACAGGCCAGGAGCGGGTACATGACCGGCCCCCCGCTTTTAAAGAGCGTCAGCATGATCTTTTCTTTTCTCCGTTTGGGATATTCGACATGCCATGAGCAAATCGATTCGTTGTCGATGAAATGACTTAATCACACTTTATTCCCTTCTTCAAGAACACCCGAAGTCTCCGGATTTGTTACCTGAAACGTGCAAAATTCAGATTATAGGTCATAGGAGATCGAAAGAAAAAGAGACCTTCCTCCTCCCGGGAATCCGACCAGGGTAGTTTCTCCGGAATTATAATCATAGAATGGGCTGAAATAGGTTTCATACTTTTTATCAAACAGGTTGTTTCCGGAAACCGAGATTGACCAGTGTTCAAAGACACGCTGGATCATTCGGATATCCGCGGTCCAGTAAGAATCCAGAGTCCCCACGGGTTCTTGGATTGTTTTATCCCCTCCGTAATAATATCGGTCGCCGACATACCGTGCCGAAAGCTGAGTGGTCAGTCCAAACTCAGCCCAATGGGTCACAGCAGCTTTGAACTGATGATTCGGGGTATAGGTCGCCCGGCGCGTGACATATGCGGTCTCTTCCTCGGCATCCGTATAAGTATAGGATAAGGTGAGTTGGACACCTTCATAGGGGCCGATCCGCAGTCCGGCCTCCCAACCCTTTCCGTTGAAGCTGTCCAGGTTGACCGGCCGGTAGAGCCAGTTCTCATCGGCCAGCCATTCGATCTTATCATTGATATCCCATTGAAAATAAGAAAGGGAGGCTGCGACTTTGTCGTTTAAAAAACGATGCTCGAGGGTGGCATCAGAATGCCAGCCGGTTTCGGGTTTTAAGTCCGGGTTCCCTTGAAAGGAAAAGTATCCGAAGTCCTGATAAGGCCAGAACAGATCATTGGGCGTCGGTGCTAAGAAATGTTTTCCATGGTTGATTTTCAAAACAGTTTGCAGTGACGGGTTGATGATGATTCCGAAAAGAGGGAGAGTTTCAGTTCCAAAGGTTGAGTGATTCTCCTGCCGGATACCTGCAATTCCTTTGATATAATGGAATGGCCGGTATTGGCCTTCCAGATAATATCCTGTCGTTCGGACTTTCGCATCAAAGGCGCTGCGGGTCTCCGGGAGTTCTCCCTCTCCGGCATCGACGCCGAAGCTCTCATTTTCCCAGTCGTAATTTTTTTGATCCGCGCCTATCAGAATACTGAATTGTTCCGTCGCACGAATATTGGCATTTGCCTCAAGGCCTTGGATAATATTGGTCACCCAGAGCTTTGTTCCGACCAGGCTGTTGTTGAAATCGACATACCGTTCCAGGTCGTAATTTTCCGACCGGGTGTAATCAGCTCTTCCCCCA
>JBFMEI010000264.1:0-3552 GCA_040753295.1 Thermodesulfobacteriota bacterium
CGGACAATCCTTTGAATCAGCGGGGGTGTCGGGATTCGATACATTTCATCAAAAACCCACTCCAGATCATAAAATTCTTCACCGCTGCTCTCAATCGCCATTTCGAGCTCCATGGCCGCCTGCCCTTCATAGCGGACACGATCTCTCAATCCGAGAATGGAAGCCACTCCGTCGAAAAGACGCCCCAGGCTGGAAGTCATGGGGGAGTTGATTTTCTTTCTCATCATCTCAACAAGCATCATTCCTTTATTCGTATCCATTCCTTTCACCAGTGGAATGGGGTGATTCATGAACTCATCTCCCATGGCGTTATAGAGATAGCTTACCCCCATCCGCCATGGTTCTTTGACCGACATCTCTCCTCCGGGCATGGGAACATAATCGAGGTGGCCGATTCGAGAAAAATTGTCATTTTCAACCAGAAGAACCTCTCCCCCCCAGACGGCCCCGTCCGATCCATACCCGGTGCCGTCAAAGGCGAGTCCGATAACCGGCCCATCCATTCGGTTCTCTGCCATGCAGCTCGCAATATGGGCATGATGATGCTGGACTCCGAGCCGTTTCATGCCTATCGATGCTTCTTCCGCATATCGGGTGCTCAAATAGTCAGGATGCAGGTCGCAGGCAATAATCTCAGGATGAATATTGAGAATCCGTTTCATATGCTCTGCGGTCATCTTCAAAAAATCATATGAGGCCGGATTTTCCAGGTCCCCGATGTGCTGACTGAGAAAAGCCTTCTCTTCTTTTGTCAGGCACAGAGTATTTTTCAACTCCGCACCGCAGGCGAGAATCTGGGGAACCGTTCTTTTTAAAAAGATCGGGCGCGGAATAAAGCCTCTGGATCGACGAACCATCCGGATGGATGCGGCACTGTATCTGGCGATGGAATCATCACTCCTGAGATAAATATCCCGGTTGTGAGTCAGAAAATAATCGGCGACACCGTTCAGCCGGGCAAACGCTTCTTCATTGTCGATGACAATCGGCTCTTCACTCAAATTCCCGCTGGTCATGACCAGGGCCAAAAATCCGTTTTCGAAAAGCAGGTAGTGAACGGGAGTGTAGGGAAGCATGACCCCAAAACAGGAATTCCTGGGAGAGATATCCTCTGAAAGGGGGTTGGGAAGCCTCTTCTTCAACAACATAATAGGGCGCTGGGGCGACGACAGCAGTCGAAGCTCTGTTTCTTCGAGAACCGCATACCGGTGAACCGCATCCGGATCTTTGGACATGACCGCAAACGGCTTCTCTTCCCGCCGTTTTCTTTCTCGAAGACGACGCACAGCCTCTCTCCTCTCGGCATCAACGGACAAATGAAACCCTCCCAACCCTTTAATGGCCAGGATATTCCCTTCCCTCAGCAGATCCCCGGCCGAGCTGATCGGATCGTTCGTTTCGATTCTTTTTCCCTTCTGATCATAAAGGAAAACCTTGGGACCGCATTCCGGACATGCGTTAGGCTCGGCATGGAATCTTCTGTCAAACGGATCCTCGTACTCGCTGCGGCATCGGGCGCACATGGGAAACCGCTTCATGGAGGTCTTGGGCCGGTCATAAGGAATATCTTCAATGATCGTATAGCGGGGCCCACAGTTGGTGCAATTGATAAACGGGTATCGATACCGGAAATTTTTTGGATCAAACAGCTCATTCAGGCAGTCCTGGCAGACTGAGATATCAGGCGAAATCAGAGCGGACGGATGAGATTCCTTTCGGCTCGAGATGATTTCAAACGTTTTCAGAAAACGTACCGGTTCCGGGAAAACACGAACATCAGTAATCTGCGCCAGAGGCGGAGGGTGTGCCGTCAAATCCTGTAAAAACATATCGATGGCACCCACCCTGCCTTCGGTATGAATGACAACACCATGAGAGGTATTGGCCACTTCACCGGATAACCCCAGGCGATATGCCAGCCGATAAACAAAGGGCCTGAATCCCACCCCTTGAACAATTCCTGAAACTTCGATGCGCCTGGCGACCGTTTTCATGGCCGGATGCCGCAATCGATCGAGCAAAAAAATCTATCCCTCACCGGTTTCTTCCTGATCAAGGCGGGCCATGGACTCGCGTAGCAGCGCGATGGTTTCTTTCGCCGCGTTTTCATCGATCTTATGGATGGCAAAACCGGCATGAACAATGACATAATCACCGACCTTGACATCCTCCAACAGGAGAAGGCTGGCGTCCCGCGCCACACCGTCTACATCCAGAGTAGCCATATTATTCCGGATATTCACAACTTTTGAAGGGATCGCAAGACACATCGCTGTTCCTTTTTCGACAGGAGAGATTCAATCGTTTCAGTTCGGTAAAAACCATTTCGATAACGGGATCTATTTTTCCGGCCACCACAGGCGTTAACTCAATTCCGAGCGTTTCGATATCGGCAGGCTCCACACCCAGAATGACCGTATTGGGTGGTCCTTTGTCAAGAGCACGGCAGAGGGTGAGTGCTTCCAGAAAATCGACCTGATGCAGGGAATTCTTTGCTCGAATCCTTTCCGGAATCGCGTCTCCTTCAAGACGATACAGATCCCCGGGGGCTCCACGATTCCGAATGGCATCCACGACGATCAGGTCATCTGCTTCGGAAATCACCCCGAGCAGGTTCAATCCCAAAACGCCGCCATCCACCAGGAAAACCCCTTCTTCAAATTCATACTGTTCCATCAGGCGCTGAACCACCCGCACCCCAAACCCTTCATCGGAAAACAACAGATTCCCGATCCCAAGAATCATCACTCTTCTATCCGGATTCAATCGATCAGCCTTTCAAAAACGATTTTTCTTTTTCCAGGGCCGTATGGGCCTTTTTCACGAAACTGAGAAACTCCATTTCTTCCTCTCTCACATCGTGGGTGAACTCCGCAATTCCGCTGACAACATCAATCATCGATCCTTTCGCTTTCATCGCTTCTTCTTTAATCCGCTCTTCCATCCGCGAGCAGACCTCCCGGGTTTTTTGAAAATTGGAATGAATAAAAAGAATTCCGAACAGATTCGATTCAAGACGCCCCAGAAGGTCGCTTTTCCGGATGGTAGAGCAGAGGATCCGTCCTGCGATCCCCAGAATTTCATCCTTGTCGAAGGAGTCGAGTGCTCCGGCTTTTCCGTTAAATCGGATCTCCATCAGACATAGGGACAGGTCGATATGATACCGTTTGGCCAGAGCAATCTGTTTTTCCAGAATTTCAAAAAACCCCCTCGCGCTGAATTGTCCGGTATCAATATTCATGAATGATTCTGCGGCATAGCATTGGGTCATCCGGTCCAGTTTATCGCATAATATCGTGACCAGATTGAAAAAAAACTGATTGGCGGTTCCGGGATAAAGAAACTGAAGGCGTTTGATCATCTTCTGGTTGATGGGAAGCATCTCTCCGGGAGATCTGGCGATAACGGTTGCCGATCGGGGCGCCCCCCGAAACAGCCCCATCTCGCCCACCACATCCCCGACCTTGAGACGGGCGATGATTTTTTCACCGCTGTAAGTCCCGCAACTGTCATCGGCCATGGGATTGATGACCTCCATCTCTCCGGTGATGA
>JBFMEI010000265.1:0-3552 GCA_040753295.1 Thermodesulfobacteriota bacterium
TGCATAAGCAGGTGTTCCGGTTCGAACTGGCTGTTCCGGTTTCCCGGTGGGTTCATTGGAAAGTCTCACAGCGGTTTCCAGGTCGATAAGCCCCAGAGAATATTCATCCGGTTCGGACAGGATGCGGTCGGATTTTACGAGATCCGCGACGACAAAGATGTTTTCAGGTTTGAGATCCCGTATTGCAAGGTTATGATTCCGCAGGCTTCCCCAGAGAGAGAGCATGTTGATAACAAGCCCTCTTTTTTTTATATTCTGTCGATCCAGGAGTCTTTTTTCAGCATCCCCGGCCACTGAGGATATGTAAGACTCGATGGTGGCGCGATTATCCAGCGTCATCCGATCCAGGATTTCCTGAAGCTCCTGGAAAAAAGGTTTCGGGATACCGGGATCTGTCGTATCGATTTTTGATTTGCTGAGATGAGAGGCCAGCCATTCTGTAATCCTGGCTCCCGGGATTTGGTGATCGATCCGATAGGCTCCGGCAAGATCCTGGATCTGATTCAGGTACTCATCCAGCAGGCATTTCATTTCAAAAAAGACTTCTCCCCTGGGATCGGTGCCTCCTCCTTCAGGAATACCGTATCGTGACAGCATATCAAGATGTGTGCTGATCTCAGGAATGGATGAGGAGGTGTGGGTATTAATGGCTTCGACGACCTGGTTGAGAAACGCGTATTTGGACAGGCTCATGAAAAAGGCGAAAGACTCTCCGATCTTCAGGTACTGCTGCAGCGCAGAATCCTCGGAAATCATCTTAAGGCATCTCTTTTCAATTTCATCGAACCGCCCGGCTTCACCACCCTGAAAAGCCGGAATTTTTGATAAAACGGCTGAGAGGGAAGGGACGATGCACAAAATATCCGGAGATGCATGCGCAGCGATCCGCCTTTCGGATTGAATGGCCCGGATATAATCCTCAACGGATAATATCGGATTTGGAGGTATTTTTATGACCAAAAGGTCATCATAGATGACCCTGAAACAGGAGCTTTTGTTGGCAACATTTGCGCCCAGCTTCCCGATGGTGATTCTCCTGGATTTCCATGCGCCCTGATCGAAAACGCGCAGCGTATAGATCTGATCCGGACCGGGGGCTCCGTCTTCCGGGGATGCCGGCTCGATCTTGGTCTGGGCGCTTGAAGGGGCGCCGAGTTGTATTTTAAAAATCTTGACAAAAAACCAGAGGAGGGTATCGGCGTATTTCGGCGCTTGTTTTTTTTTCAGTATTCCATTATTAAGGCGATTCATAGGACGGGCTCCTGATTGCTACCTCATATCTTCAATTTGAATCAACATCAAGTGTTGAAAAACCATGACATGACCATGATCATCCCGGGGGAATGGGAATGCCGGTAATTAAAGTTCAGACCAATGGCGAATCCATCGGCGAATACATCCTTGAGAGAGGGAAACCCTTAAGTATCGGAAGAGGTGAAGATAACGATATCATCATTCCCGATGCCGGGGTTTCCAGGCATCATGCAGGGATTGAGGCGGATGGAGATACCTTTTACCTCACTGACTTCCAAAGCCGAAATGGAACCTTTGTGAATCAGCAGCTTGTTATTTTTCGCCGGCTGAATCACGGCGATGTTATCACCATCGGGAATCGGAGCTTGATTTTTACGTTTCTTGAGACAGAAGAGCGGCCGGAGGATGGAATTGAAGAGATGTTCGACATGACCATGCCCATTGACACCCGGGATCATCGATCGCTTTTAGCAAGAGGGGTTACGGATATGGTCACTCAGGAATATGAAACGCAAGCGATTGGGATGTTGACTTACATTTCCGGAGGAACCGGTTCGATGGTGCTCGAAAAAGAGACCATTCGCATCGGTAAGGATCCAGCTTCGGAGATTGTCGTTAAAGGGATCATGGTAGGAAAATCGGCTCTGTTGATCCGAAGAACTCCAAACGGATATCTCATCAGCCCGGGAGAGGGATTCGCCAAACCTAAAATCAACTATAAAATTTTAAAATCCGAAACCAGGCTCAATGAGTTTGATGTGATCGATATCGGATCCGTTAAACTCCAATTTCAATATAAAAAGGGATGAATCGTCTCTGCCCTTTAAAAAGTGCCTCATGCCCAATTCGAGTCTAAAATCAGAACAGCCCCGGATCGAGAGGATCTCTTTCCAGACATCAAAAAAGGCGTTGGGACTTGTTCTGCTGATATCTGCGGCAGCTCTTCTGGTATCAGCCCCCTGGGCCGGCCGGCCCCTTGTTTTTGTTGTCATTCCCGTCGGCTTGCTGATGGGTGTGTCCGCCTTGGTCCTGTTTCATGTCGGGTGTATTCTCCCGTCTGAAAAGCTTGTGAACTATATTATCCTGAAAAGCCGGAATCCAGGTCTGGAAGGGGATCGAAATGTTCCTGGGGATTGGCTCCCATGGTTTAATATTGTCACAGCACTTTTCGGAAAGGAAGAAGAACTCAGGAAGCAATTGGAAAAAAAGAGAGTTGAACTTGAAGAAAAAGCCAATCTGATCAGGCGGTTTTCCTGGGTTTTTGAAAGAAACGAAGAGCTGGCTGTAGAACTCGAAAAAAAGAACAGGGAACTTGAATCCACACTGGAAAAATATAAGCAAACCGCCGAGGAGCTTCGAAGACATCGGGACCATCTTGAAGAGATGGTCAGGGAGCGCACCTCTGAATTGTCCTTGAGCAACAGCCGGTTAAAGGAAATGATCGAAAAAGCCAATTACATGGCTGAAAAGGCGAATATCGCCAATCAGGCCAAGACGCGCTTTTTGGCGAATATGAGTCATGAAATCCGGACTCCGCTTAACGCCATCATCGGGTTTTCCGATATGATGCTGGAAACTGCACTGAATGAAGACCAACTGGACTATATCCGGACAACCCGGAAAAGCAGCGAAGCCCTCTATGCTCTTTTGAATGATATTCTCGATTTTTCAAAAATTGAAGCCGGAGAACTCGATTTTGAAGAAGTCGATTTCGATCCGGAGCTCCTGGTATTTGACGTGTGTGAAACGATGCGTCCCCTGATCGGGAAAAAAGGCTTGGAGGTGATCTGCCGGATTGGGGAAGAAGTTCCTCCTTCAGTTGTGGGGGATCCCGGAAGGTTCCGGCAGGTATTGAACAATCTCATGGGCAACGCAGTGAAGTTCACCCAATCCGGAGAGATTGAACTTTCATTGGATCTGGAGGAGAAGGATGCGGACCGGATCAAGCTTCATGCGGTGGTTCGGGATACGGGAATCGGGATACCTGTCGATAAACTGGAGATGATTTTCAATCCGTTTCAGCAGGCGGATGATTCCACGACACGGATTTATGGGGGGACCGGTCTCGGGCTGTCCATTTCAAGACAGATTGCCCGGCTGATGAATGGGGATGTTTGGGCGGAAAGAGATAAGGAGAAGGGGAGTCGATTTCATTTTACGGCATGGATTCGAAAATCCTTGGGGCAAAAGCCTGCAGTCCGGTACCGGCCGGTTTCGCTTTCCGGAAAACAAGTTCTGATTTTTGATGACAATCATCGTCATCTGGAAATCATATCCCACGCACTGGTTTCTGCGGGG
>JBFMEI010000266.1:0-3538 GCA_040753295.1 Thermodesulfobacteriota bacterium
AGCATCGTGGAAAGGATCATGGTCTGGAAATTCAACTCCCTTGCCTTTTTCGCAGCCCCTTCGCAGGCTGCCGTTCCTGCAACAATAATGAAATTATCAATCCAGTGGTCGGAAAGGTCTTTGGGGGTCTCCTGCGCCGGTCCCCCGGTTTTAAGATATCGATTCACGGAATCAGGTACCTTATTCCAAAGCGCATATTTGGTCAGGGTCCTGCGGGCATCGTCAAACGTCGATGTGTCGGGCACTGTAGGGCAGGTGATGTAGTCAAGCGGATCCCCGATCACATCGGAGACGGTCAGATTGATCAGATGCGTTTGCGGATGGATGGTTTTTGCAAGCCAACCTCCTTTAATGCGGCTTAAGTGCTTTCGTACGGCATTGATCTCGATGATATTGGCGCCGCAGGTCAGAAGAAGTGTGTTGACGATTTTTTTATCATCCAGCGTAACACCCTCGACCGGGCAGGGCATGAGCGCCGAACTTCCTCCGGTGATACAGGCAAAAAGAATATCTCCAGGACGTGTTTGCCGGGCAAGGGCGAGAGCTTCATGGGCGGCGCGAAGTCCGGCTTCATCGGGAATCGGATGGCCTGAGAAATAAAGGCGGGACCGGCAAAGGGAGCCTTCCTGTCCGTATTTGCAAATGATGACGCCGTCCTCGATTCGATCCCCCAGGATTTCTTCCAGGGCCTTGGCGATCGGATAGGTGGCCTTACCTGTTCCCAGGAGAAAAATCCTCCCTCTCTTTTTCAAATCCAGATCGATTTCTCCAACTTCCAGGAGATCGCCTCGCAGATGAACCAGTTTTTCAACCGCCTTGTATGGATCTGCGTTGGACAGAGCATGCTCTACGATATCGAAGGCGGTTTTTCTTAATTTCACGTTTCCATGCGAAAGCAGCACCTCTCTGTTTTTAATATACCCCACACCGCACCTCCATGGATCCGGTTTTGATTTTAGGATGGTGTGCTAAAGTTGATACCGCCATAACGGGCCTGCGAGCCCAGTTCGGCTTCGATCTGAAGCAAACGGTTGTATTTGGAGGTTCTCTCTCCGCGGACGCCTGATCCTGTCTTGATCTGGCCGGCATTAAGTCCAACGACGAGATCGGCAATGATCGGATCTTCTGTTTCTCCTGAGCGTTCGGAGACCATGATGCCGAAAGAGTTACGGCAGGCGATCTCCGCCGCGTCAAGTGCTTCCGACAGTGTCCCGATCTGGTTGAACTTCCAAAGCAGGGCGTTGGCGGCTCCTTTCGGCGCGCGTTCTCTGATCCTGCCGGGATTCGTGCAGAAGAAATCATCCCCGACGATCTGAATCCCCAGTTCTCTGGTTGCCCGGATAAAACCTTCGGTATCATCCTCGCTGAACGGATCCTCGATCGTCTTGATGGGATATTTTTTAATCAAGGATTTGTAGTAATCGAGGAGTTCGCCCGTCGTCATTTTGTTCCCTTCAAGGGTATATTTTTTCGTCTTTGGATTAAATAGATGCGTGGCGGCGCAATCAAGACCATAGACAATCTTTTTTTCGTATCCGGAACGCTCGACTGCCTGGACCATACAGTCCATGGCCTCATATACTTTGACGATAGGCGTGGCAAATCCACCTTCATCCCCGGTATTGGCGGCCAGTTTGCCGTATTTCTTGATTACGATCTTTCGGAGTTCGTTGTAGACGGCATTCCCGATTTCCAGGGATTCGGAAAAGGTTTCCGCACCGATGGGAAAGATGCAAAATTCCTGAAAATCAAGATCATTGGAAGTCAGCTTGCCGCCGTTGATGATATTCAACAGGGGTACGGGAAGGAGATGGGCGTTGCAGTTGATATATCTGTAGAGTGGAAGCCCGGCAGCGGCGGCGGCTGCCCGGGCGGCCGCCAGCGAAACCCCGACAATGGCATTGGCGCCGAGTTTCGATTTGTCAGCCGTCCCGTCCATCTTTCGGAGTGTTTCATCGATTTTTCGCTGATCTGTCACGTCCATACCAATGACACCGGGGCCGAGGATCCTGTTGACGTTCCGGATGGCCTTGCGCACCCCCAGTCCCTGATAGCGCTTTCCTTTGTCACGAAGTTCGACCGCTTCATGAGTACCTGTTGAACGGCCTGCCGGAACATCGGCACGGCCCATGATTTCACTGTTTACCCAGACATCCACCTGAAGTGTTGGATTCCAACGGCAATCCAGTATCTCCCGCGAGGTAACGCCCGTAATCTTGAATTTTTTCATAACTTCCAATCCTTTCCATCTGAAATTATCTGCACCTGTCGATTCATCAATTCATTGAAAGAATGTCATTATTTAAACCCCTTTGGGATTGCCGATTTTGCCGAACCTGCTGCATCATCGGGCACCGGGCATACTCCCGTATTGCCCGGCACCCTCTTCCTTGCATCTTTAAGCAAACTCAACAATCACTCATCTTAGGTTCATGCTAATTAAATATGAAATTTATATCAAGTGGGAGAATGAATAACGCAAATACGGAAAGCGATCTTTCTCCTTGACAAATTATGAGCATATGCTTAAAATAAAAATCATGGGAAGGCCAAAAAAAAACCGGTGCGTTTTATTTGAACCGAATGTGATGTATTTCAAACCCAGGGGTGTTCCCTTATCCATGCTTGAAGAAGTAACCCTCTCCATGGATGAACTGGAAGCCCTGAGGCTGGCGGACTACGATCAGCTCTACCAGGAAGCTGCAGCGCTTAAAATGAAGATTTCAAGACAGACCTTTGGAAGAATTGTCGAGTCTGCAAGAAAAAAAGTTGCCGAGGCCTTAACCACCGGAAAGGCATTACGGATTGAAGGGAATCCTTCCCCAAGGATCTGTTGAATCGGAAAACAATTAAAAAGGAGATCAGTAATGAAAGTTGCAATTCCAGTAGTCAATGATGAAGGTGTCGAGAGCGAGGTGTTTGGACATTTCGGGTCTGCTCCGTCATTTATTTTTGTCGATTTAAATTCCGGTAATATAACCAGCATTAAAAACAACGACCAGCATCACTCCCATGGAGCCTGCAACCCCATGAAAGCGTTGAACGACACCCATGTTGATGCCATTGTTGTGGGAGGAATCGGAGGAGGAGCATTGAACCGGTTGAATCAAATGGGGATTGCGGTCTATCAGGCCCAGTCAAAAACGGTTAAGGAAAACATTGCGCTTCTGAAAACAGCGCAGCTTCCGCGATTTCTTCAATCCGGATGCTGCTCACACCAGGGTCATGAATGCGGACATTCCCGATAACCCGATATTCCGAGATAAATCAGACCTGAACCGGCGGTCAGATAAATCTTGCGTGAAAAGATACCGGAAAAAGGCGGGCATGATCCTGGAGGCGTCCTTTTAAAATAAAAATCCGGGGTCTTTCGGAAAAATCAAAGACCCGGTAAAGGGAGTAATGGTCAGGACGCTCATTTGAAAGGCCGATCTCGGAAAGAGATACCGTAAACGGGAATCTGAAATCACAATTGGTGGTTTTAACTTTAATAAACCGCACCTCCCCGTCTGTCTCAAAGGAAAGGATATCACAGGGG
>JBFMEI010000267.1:0-3519 GCA_040753295.1 Thermodesulfobacteriota bacterium
CAAAGGCGTCAGTATTGACCGGATATACGTCTACGACCTGCCGGATCCGCCTCAATATCTTGGTAATGGGGAGGATTTTTTTGATGTGAGGTGAAAAATTTAAAAAGAAATGAATTTATACATTTTAAGTCGTTTTTAGAATACCCCGTACGGAAATTTATCTTTATTTCCGTACGGTTGTTTTTGGGGTCTTATTTTCTTCCACTATCAGATTCATTTGACTTCTAGTCGATTGAATTGAGTTGAAATTCATTTTAGTTATGATAATGAATAAAAAATTCAAAAGCAGGATCTGAAAGACAGATTATCCAACAAAGGAAGGTCTGGAATGCATTGGTTTTTCAGTTTTATCTGGTCATCCGTGGGTCGAAAGCTGATGATGGCTTTGACCGGTTTTTGTTTTTGCCTGTTTTTAGTAATGCATCTCTTCGGAAACCTGATGCTTTACGGCGGTCGGGAGGCGTTTAACGGATATGCGGAAAAACTTCATCAGCTTGGAGTCCTGGTTACGGTTTTTGAGCTGGGATTGTTATTTTTCGGCATCATCCATGTATTCACCGGATCGGTTTTATTTTATCAGAATCTGAAAGCCCGGCCGGTTCGATATGCGGTGAAGAGAAGCGGAGGCGGGCAAACCTTGGGATCTGCGACCATGCCCTATACCGGAATTTTGGTTTTAATTTTTGTCATCTATCATTTAATCGATTTTCATTTTGCGGATCGATCCTCCACGACCATATATGATATTGTTTCGATTGCGTTTAAAAATCCGATTCATATCGGGATCTACATTTTTTCCGTGATCGTCATCGCTCTTCATGTCAGCCACGGATTCTGGAGCGCATTTCAAACTTTTGGACTAAATCATCTCAAATACATGCCTTTGATTAAAAGTCTGAGTCTCATATTTGCAGTGGTTGTGGGTGGCGGATTTGGGTTTATTCCAATTTATGTGGCTTTACTCAGGGGGTAGCAATGGAATTAAATGGGCATGTTCCCGGGGGTCCGTTGACACAAAAATGGGATCGCCACCGGTTTGAACTTAAGCTGGTGAATCCGGCCAATAAGAGAAAATTCGAGATAATCGTGGTCGGAACAGGACTTGCAGGAGGGAGCGCATCCGCTTCTTTGGCAGAACTCGGGTATTCGGTAAAAACATTCTGTATTCAGGACAGTCCGCGGAGAGCCCACAGCATTGCCGCGCAGGGGGGTATCAACGCAGCCAAGAATTATACCAACGAAGGGGACAGCATCTGGCGTCTTTTCTACGATACCATAAAGGGAGGAGATTTCAGGGCGCGGGAAGGGAATGTCTTTCGTCTGGCCCAGATCAGCAACGCAATCATCGACCATTGTACAGCCCAGGGGGTTCCTTTTGCACGCGAATATGGAGGGTTGCTGGCAAACCGCAGTTTTGGAGGTGCACAGGTGGCAAGGACGTTTTACGCCCGAGGTCAAACCGGACAGCAGCTCCTTTTAGGCGCCTACAGCAGCCTGATGCGGCAGGCGGCTTCGGGAAGAGTCACTCTTTTCCCCAGAAGAGAGATGCTCGATCTGGTGGTCGTGAATGGGCGTGCCAGGGGGATTATTACCCGGAATCTGATCACCGGTGAAATCGAGTCTCACTGCGCCCATGCGGTGGTCCTGGCCACAGGCGGATATGGAAATGTATACTTTCTTTCCACCAATGCCATGGCTTCAAATGTCTCGGCTTCTTTTCGATGCTACAAGCGGGGGGCGTTTTTTGCCAATCCCTGTTTTACGCAAATCCATCCCACATGCATTCCGGTGCATGGAACCTATCAGTCCAAACTCACCCTCATGAGTGAAAGCTTGAGAAATGATGGAAGAGTCTGGGTTCCCAAGACTCCGAAAGATCACAGAAAACCGGGAGAGATTCCGGAATCGGAACGGGATTACTACCTGGAACGGATTTATCCGAGCTTTGGAAATCTGGTCCCACGCGACGTGGCTTCCCGGGCTGCAAAAGTTCAATGCGATCAGGGGAAAGGAGTCGGTGAAACCGGTTTGGCGGTCTACCTTGATTTTGCAGATGCCATTCGCAGGGACGGCAGGCAGACTATTGAAAAAAAATACGGCAATCTGTTTCAAATGTATGAAAAGATAACAGGTGAGAATCCATATGAAGTCCCCATGATGATCTACCCCGCGGTCCACTATACCATGGGTGGATTGTGGGTTGATTATAATCTGATGAGCACCATCCCGGGCCTTTTTGTAATCGGGGAGGCCAATTTTTCGGACCATGGGGCAAACCGCCTGGGTGCCAGCGCGCTCATGCAGGGACTGGCTGACGGATATTTCGTTATTCCATACACCATAGGCGGGTATCTGGCTTCAGGACCCCTTGAAACGATCACCTCCTCTCATGATGCTTTCACAGAGGCGACAGATTCGGCCAAAGAGCGGGTTCGTCGGTTGTTATCCGTGAAAGGGAAGAGAACCGTGGATGAATTTCACCGTCAACTCGGATTGATCATGTGGGAGTATTGCGGGATGAGCCGGACCAATCCCGGACTTGAAAAGGCAAAAAAAAGGATCCAGGGATTACGCTCCGAGTTTTGGGAAGATGTACTTGTGCCGGGTCTCCATGAATCCTTCAACCAAAGCCTGGAGCGGGCAGGAAGAGTGGCGGATTTCATGGAATTTGCAGAGCTGATGGTGGATGATGCCTTGACACGCCAGGAATCGTGCGGAGGACATTTTAATGAGGCTTACCAGACCGAAGAAGGCGAGCCGTTAAGAGATGACGACCATTTCTGCCATGTGGCGGCCTGGGAATTTTCCGGGCAAGACAAAGCTCCGGTCTTCCACAAAGAGCCGCTGACTTTTGAAAATGTCTCATTGGCGCGGAGGAGTTATAAGTGAAAAAGAGCATCAATTTAACGTTGAAAATCTGGCGACAGGAAAAACCGGGAAAAGCCGGAGGATTTGAAATCTATAAGGCAAAAGATATTTCCACAGACATGTCCTTTCTGGAGATGCTGGATGTGATCAATGAAATGTTGACCAAAGAAGGGAAAGAGCCCGTTGCTTTTGACCATGATTGCCGGGAAGGGATCTGCGGGATGTGCGGTGCGGTGGTCAACGGCCGTCCTCATGGACCGGAAAAGGGAACCACCCTGTGCCAGCTTCATATGCGTCATTTTTCCGATGGAGATACCCTGGTCATCGAACCGTGGAGGTCCAGGGCTTTTCCGGTCATCAAAGACCTTGTGACGGATCGAAGCGCACTGGATCGTCTGATTCAGGCCGGCGGGTATATCTCCGTGAATGCCGGATCAGCACCGGATGCCAACAGCATTCCGGTTTCGCAGAGCAAGGCGGAAAAGGCCATGGATGCTGCGGCCTGTATCGGTTGCGGGGCATGCGTTGCCGCCTGCCCCAACGGATCCGCCATGCTTTTTGTCGGAGCTAAACTCTCTCATCTCTCGCTTCTTCCTCAAGGAAAACCGGAAGCGGCCATCCGTTCGATTCAAATGATAAAGACCATGGATC
>JBFMEI010000268.1:0-3497 GCA_040753295.1 Thermodesulfobacteriota bacterium
CAGGATTTCACTGGTAATCAAAACCGGGCATTCTCCTTTGATTAAATGCCCTCCATGGGCATTTCCATTAGAGTCGTTGAGTACGCCATGAATATGGATAAAAAGGTTATCATTTTCATCCGTGCCGATGGACCCTTGAGCTGAAATGATCTCTAACGGGCTTTGAATTGAAATGGGCCGGCTGTAGCCGCCTCCCAATTTATTCTCCATGGGGACCACGGAAAAAAAAGAGGCCCGCTGAAGGCTTCCGATACACGTCGTGATGGAACCGCTTTGAATGTTAAGTTCTTTACAAACTTCCGAGATCCCCTCGATGATATCGGTTCCCGGATGAAGTCGGATGACCACCGGTTTTGAATGGGATCCTTGTCGGTATGTCGCTTTAACCACCCTCCCTCCTTTAAAATTATGAATTTTCTTTATTGGCTTAAATCATCAGCCCTCCACCGTTGGAGTCGATACAGGCTCCGGTAATGTTGACGGCGAAATCGCTGACTAAAAATCCGATGGTTCCTGCCTGTTCTTCAGGGGTCGCCCAGCAGCCTCTTGGAATGGCGGCTGCGATCCGCTCAATTTCTTCCCTGGGCGTTGAGTTTATTATCATGGGTGTCAATGTGGCGCCCGGACAGAAGGCATTGACACGGATGCCGAATGGAGCGAACTCACGGGCAAGATGGCGGGAAAGCCCGATAAGGCCGTGTTTGGCCGTGGTGTAGTGAGCGCCTCCCAGGATGCTGCAGGAACGTCCGGCAAGGGAAGAGACATTCACGATCGATCCTCCGGATTGTTGCTTCATATACGGGAGGACCGCTTTACAAAGGATGAAACAGCTCCTGAGGTTCACTCCGATCATCAAGTCCCATTCGGCAGTTTGAATATCCAGAAATCGGGTACGGCGCAGGATTCCGTGGCTGTTCACGAGAAAGTCGATGGCGTTGAATCTCCTAAGGCATCCGGATGTTGCCTGACAAACCTGATCCTCGTCGGAGACATCTGTTTTTATGGAAAGAGCCGGGGTCCCGACGGTATTCTGAATATTCTTGACGGTTTCGGAAAGCCCCTCATCGTTGATATCGACAAGAGTTAAGGAAGCTCCCATCCCGGCAAGATGCATTGCCACAGACTTGCCGATTCCGCTGGCAGCTCCTGTTACAATACCGCTTTTTCCGGAAAGGTTGATCTGCCAGGACATGATTAACCTCCCCCGAGGGTTACTCTCGGGAGCCACATCACGATTTCCGGAAAAAGAATGCATAGAATAAGTCCGGTCATCTGGAGTGCGACAAACGGAATAACCCCTTTATAAATATCTGTTGTTTTAATTTCCGGTGGCGCAGCTCCCTTGACGAAGAATATGGCGTAAGCAAAGGGCGGTGTTAAGAAAGACATCTGAAGGTTGACGCAAACCAGTATGGCAAACCAGAGCGGATCAAATCCGAGTGCCGTTGAAACCGGAAGGAAAACAGGAACCACGATATAAAGAAGCCCCTGCCACGAGATAAAGAAACCGCCGATAAAGAGGGCAAACATCATAACAGCCAGGACGAACCAGCGTCCGAAAGGAAGCCCCATGAGCATGCTTTTCACGAGTTCGCCACCGCCAAGGTAGAGAAAAATTCCGTTAAATACCCCGGCGCCGATGATGATGAAAAAAACCATGGCCGTAACAATCACGGTTGTATGGGCCGCCTCTTTCAGCGTTTTATAATTCAGTTTTTTATAACATGCCGCAAGGATAACGGCACACGCCGCACCCACGGCCGAGGCTTCGGTAGGGGATGCAATCCCTGCAAGGATGGAGCCAAGGACCGCTACGATCAGAAGAACGGTGGGAAGCATGATCCATAACGCTTTAAGCCAAAATTTACGGTTACGGACCGGCATTTCTTTTTTGCTGATGGCCGGCGCCAGTTTTGGATTAATCCAGCTTCCAACGGCGATATAAAGCATATAAAGGCCGGAGAGGATCATTCCGGGGAAGAGCGCCCCGGCAAAAAGCTTGGCCACGGATAGATTCGCCATGGGTCCGTACATGACCAGCATGACACTCGGTGGAATCAAGATCCCAAGACTCCCTCCGGCACAGACAACACCGGTGGCAAGCCCTTTGTTATATTGCCGCTTCATCATTGCCGGCACGGCCAGAAGCGTCATCGTCGTCACGGTGGCGGCAATCACACCGGTGCAGGCGGCAAAGATGGTGCAGGTGATGATGGTGGCAAATGCCAGCCCGCCACGGACGGGTCCGAAAAGTTCATAAAGGGTCTGATAAACATTTTCAGCCACTTCTGTTTTTTCCAGGATGGTTCCCATGAAAACAAAAAGCGGGACGGCGATGAGCTCCTCGCTTTCCATGGTTCCAAAAAAGGAGAGCATGGACATGGGAAAAAACGTCAACCCCTGGTAAGCGATTCCGAATATAATCGCAAGGAACATCAGGCAGAAGGCGAGATGCACTCCTCCGATAACGAGGATCAGCAAGAGCGCCATCATTATAACCGCAGCCGCTTGCTCCGGTATCATTGATCCCTCCTTCCTTTGGTTCCTTGAATCAAACAAATAATTTCTGCAATCGATTGAAGTGCAAGGAGAAAAAATCCTAAGGGGATTAATGTTTTGGGAGGGCCGGCCGGGAAAAACCAATTTGTGGTGGACAATTTTTCATTTGCGACCCATGCTTCAGCGGCAAATCTGATGCCGGCCCAGGTGAAAAGCAGGGCCGGCATCGCAATGACCAGAATATGAATCCAAAGATCAAATATCACCTTTCTCCGTTCCGAAAGAACATTGTATACAATATCGATACGAATATGCGCCTTTTTTAAAAGTGTATAGGCGCCTCCAATAAGAAACTGTGCGGAAAACAACATCCAGGCCGTATCGTAGCTCCATGACGTCGGATTGTTAAATATGTGCCTGCAGATGACTTCATAGACGACGGTAAGCATCAACGGAATGATCAGCCAGGCGGATAAGGTTCCGCTCCACCGGCTGATTTTTTCGACCGATTTGACGAAGTTCATAATTCCATCCTTAATAAGGGCCAAACGCCCCTAACTTAAGGAGCGTTTGGCAGTCCATATCAGGGTGTTTCGATGAAACACAATCAATCGAACTTGGTAAAGTCATAGTAGGGTCTGAATTTTTCGATAAAGGATTTCTGCGATTCCCATACCTTTTTAAAATACGGGTCTTTAGCGGATTTTTCGTTCAGAATCTGCATTGTGAGTTCACGGGTTTTATCCTGGTCGGCCTTGGATAGCTTTGTTGTGGTTATCCCCATTGAAGTGATTTTCTTATCGGCGACAATGGTCTCCTGCCAGAAGTTGGCATATCCCTGAAAGCTTGATGCAATAGCGGCTTTTTCCACAATCGCTTTGAGATCATTGGGGAGTTCTTTCCAGGATTTGGTTTTAATCATCAACTGGAAGTTGTTGTTTGACATATGAACCGGAGGTCCGAAACGGAATTTGCAGACTTCATGCAATCCCAGACTG
>JBFMEI010000269.1:0-3477 GCA_040753295.1 Thermodesulfobacteriota bacterium
CAGGATATCCCGCACCCGCCTTCTTCTATCCATGTTCAGATTCAATTTCGGGATGAAATGATGCGACACGACTCCAATAGAAGCCAGAATATTCAAATGATGTTCGGCGGCATATTGTCCCAGTTCCAATCCGGGATCAGGTTTGACCAGATGGCTGAAAAATAATCTTCTCCATGTTTGACGTCCGTCATCCAGACGGCCGACCCGGTGCTGCGCTCCAGAAAGAACGGCGATAACGGTCCCCCGGGTACCGGTTCTCAGGTCAATAGCCAGGTCAAATCGATGCCTTCTCAGGGTTCTCAGGAAACGGATTTGATATTCGATTTCTGAAAAAAACCGACGCATTTTTTTATCGACCGCAATCACCCCGTCGACTTCCGGAACTCCGTCAAGCAGCTCTCTTGCTTTTTCGCGAACGCACACAACGAGACGGCTCCGATCAAAATGCCTCTTTACCGCCTGTATCGCCGGAAGGGAAAGAATCACATCTCCGATATCTCCCAGTTGAATCAGGAGAATCGATTTGATGTCCAAAGAAAGTTTTTTATTGACCCAGACCATACGTCACTAAGACCCGGATCTTAAATATCCGGGCACCCCCTGAGGTGCCATGTGACCAGTCGGATGTAAGTTGCAAGCCGGTCCCGCAAACCTTTGTGGACACCTAAGGTCAATACGATCCCAACCCCTGTAAAGAGCGTATTGATCAGCAATCTGATGAATGCAATCATTCCTATGACCTGATATCCATGAGGATACCATTTTCGAAAATAGGCATATCGGGATCGATAATAAAGAATTCGAGCGTCGCTTCGTTTTCCGACACTTTGACCCTGACCGTGAATGATCCTGGCATTTGGAACAAAATAGATCTTCCACCCGGTCCGATACATTCTCAAAGCCCAGTCGGTCTCTTCAAAAAAGAAGAAAAAAGTTTCATCGAGCACGCCTACCGCATCCACGGCCGATTTTCGGACCAGCATGCATGCCCCGATGCACGATTCCACTTCCACCGGATCATGATAGGTTCTTAATTTGCTTGGAAACCGTTTGGGGAAAAAAAATCTTAACAGGGATTCGTTGAAAAGCAAAGTAATAAGCGTCGGAAAATTGGCGATTGAATTCTGGAGGCCTCCATCGCAATCAAGAAGTTGACCGCAGGCCATTCCCGCTTCCGGGTGTTTTTCCATAAAATCGAATAGAGAATAAACCGCCCCTTCAGCCACCTCGGCATCTGTATTGAGAAGAAGGATATATCGCCCCGTGATTTTCTCCAGGGCTTGATTATTGGCAGCGGCAAAGCCGAGATTCGTTTCATTAACAATCAGCCGGATTTCGGGATATCGCTCCCGAACCGCTTCGACGCTTCCGTCAAGGGATCCGTTGTCCACGACGAAAATTTCAAAATCGATTCCATCAATGGTTTTAAAAAGTGCTCCCAGGCACCGCATCAGCAGCGCTTTACTGTTCCAGTTGACGATAACAACAGATATCTCAACGGGTTGAAAGGTCATCCGGCTAACCGTATTTCCATCGCATCGACGGCTTCCATTACGGATTCCGTAGAAATGGCATCCATGCATCGTATGGAATCACATTCTCTTTTAAAACAAGGGCTGCACGGGAGACCGGAACGCAGGATCCGATGCCCTTCTCCGAAAGGGCCGGTCCTCCACGGGGCTGTCGGACCGAATAGTGCGATCACAGGAATCCCCAGTGCCGCAGCCAGATGCATGGGTCCTGTATCCGTTGAAATCAGGAAACGGGACTGCCTGTAAACCCCTGCCAGGCTTTTTAAGCCGGTTTGACCTGACAGGTCAACCGCATCCTCTTTCATGTCCGATCGGATTTCACGAATCAATCGGGAATCCTCACGGCTTCCGGTAAACACCACTGTCCCGAGTCTCCTTCCGGCCAATGCGTCTGCAAGCTTTGAAAATCGATCCGGATGCCACAGTTTGGTTTTCCATTTGGCACCCGGATTGATTGCAACCATCGGACTCCCAGGAGTGATGCCGCGGTCCGACAACATCCGGTCCACCTGAAACTGTGTCTCCGGATCCACGGAAATACGGTATTCGATCTTCTCTGATCTGACTCCCAGGGCATCAAGCATCATCAGATTTCTGATTAAGGCATGATGTTCCATGGAAACCGGCGGGATCCTTTCATTTAAAAAGAGATGACTGTATTCCATATGTTCCATCCCTTTGTCAAAGCCCGCCTTACGTCTTCCCCTTGACAGACTGATCAGGATGCCGCTTTTCAGCAGCGACTGAAAATCAAGGATAAGATCATAGCGCGTATCCCGAAGTGCATTAAAAAAATCCCGGATTTCCTTAAAATACCCGGCAGGTTTCCCCGATCGAGGTCCATAAATCCATGCCTTTCGTCTCGATATCAAAACCCGATCAAGAGCAGGATGCCCGATTAAAAGCTCTGAAGCCGCCTCTTCAACCAGCCACGTAATTTGGGAATGGGGATAATAGCTCCGGATGGCGTTGAGTGCCGGAAGAGTGTGAATTACATCACCGATGGCGCTCAGCTTGACGATGAGTATTTTCACAACAGTTCTTTCACCGATTCATAGACCGTTTCAACCGAAATCCCGGTCATGCATTTGAAATGCCTTTCGCGGCAGGTCTGTTCCAGGCAAGGACTGCATGGTACCGGATTCCTGATCAGTTTTCCCTGATAATTCCAAGGGCCGGTTGTTTTCGGATTTGTGGACCCGAAGATGGCCACCATCGGAATTTTTAATGCCGAAGCAATATGCATCAATCCGGAATCGTTGGTAATAAATAGTGCACACCTTCCGATCAGAGCGATGGCTTCACTCAGAGTGGTTATTCCCACTGCATTTATCACCTGAGATTTCATCATTTTTTCCAATTGCGTCCCCGCCGATCGACTATTTAAAGAGCCGAAAAGAATGATCCGATATCCCAAATCCCTTGAGATTCGATCGCATAGCTCTCCAAATCGCTCAAGGGGCCACTCTTTGGCCGGACCATATGCGGCTCCGAAGTTCACCCCCACCAAGCGGTCATTCTCCCCTGAATTTTTTTTCTTGAGAAATCCCTCTACCTCTCGAACGGATTCGGGGCTTGCATTGAGATGAAGCTCCGTGCAAAGAGGGCTGACTCCGATCCCTTTCAAAACCCCCTGATAATATTTCACTTGATGTTCTGATTTAATCCTCTCGGGCATGGGTGCTCTCCCGTTCAGAAGAAACCCCCGGCCATCCGTGGGATATCCGATCCGTCTTGGGATTCCTGAAAGAAATGCCATAAGCGCAGCCTCAAATGCATTTTGAAAGAGGATCGCCGCATCAAAACGGTATTTCCTGATTTCCGCGATCAGGCGTATGAATCCGGCCACCCCTCCGTGCCGTCCGGGTTTATCATAAATCAAGACTTCATCAAGATGCGGGTTTTTCTCAAAGACCGGCGCCACCCAAGGTTTCGCCACCAGAAC
>JBFMEI010000270.1:0-3475 GCA_040753295.1 Thermodesulfobacteriota bacterium
GGCGGGATCGTCCCCCACGCCGGATGGTATTACAGCGGCGCCATTGCATGCAATATAATTGCCGCTCTTCAGGGTGAATCTCATATCGATACCATCGTCATTTTCGGAATGCACCTTCATCCGTCGTCGTCTGCGTACATTATGGCAGAAGGAACCTGGGAAACCCCATTCGGCGACATTGAGATCCATTCGGATCTGGCTGATATGCTCCTTAAAAATTTTTCTTTTATGGTCGAAACTCCGGAAAATTATACTCCGGACAACACCATCGAGCTCCAGCTTCCGTTCATCAAATATTTATTTAAAGATGTCCGGATTCTGCCCATGGGTGTCCCTCCCAGACGATCATCCCTTGAAATCGGAAAAGCCGTTTGCATGGCGGCAACAAAAATGGGTGAAAAAATCAAGGTAATCGGATCTACGGATCTTACCCATTATGGGCAAAATTACGGCTATACACCCAAGGGAGGAGGGGCCGGCGCATTGAAATGGGTGAAAGAAGAGAATGACAGACGTTTCATTGATGCCGTCTGTTCCATGGATCCGGAACGGGCCATTCAAGAGGGAATAACGCACCGGAACGCCTGCTGTTCCGGTGCCGCGGCAACCGCAATCTCTGCGGCAAAAGCGCTTGGAGCGGAAAAGGGAAAAATGATAGCCTATTCCACCAGTTATGATAAAAGCCCTGCAGAGAGTTTTGTAGGGTATGCGGGAATTCTATTTCAGGAAAAATGACGACCGAAACCAAAACGGAGAAGCCATGAAGGAATCGCTGAAACCCGGATTGACCGTTGATTTTTTATATGAGGTACCGGAAAATAAGACCGTTCCCTATCTCTATCCGGATATTGAAGAAGGGCGGGTGATGCCGAAAGTTTTTGCCACTGGATTTCTGGTGGGACTTTTTGAATTCGCCTGTATCAAAGCCGTCAATCCCCACATTGATTGGCCCAGGGAACAGACCGTGGGGATTGGAATCCATATCAATCATCTTGCAGCAACACCTCCGGGCTTCACCGTCACGGTAAAGGGAAAGCTGGAAAAGGTGGAGGGGAAAAAGCTTTTTTTCTCTCTTTCCGCACATGACGGAGTCGATAAAATATCCGAAGGCACACACGAACGCTACATCATCGATGCTTCAAAATTTAATATTCAAGCGGATTCGAAAAAAAGGAAAATGAGATCGTAACAACATACTGGTCACAGGAGGAAACCCGGTGGAAAAACAACTTCTCGAGCTGATTGAAATCGCGATTGGAAAAGAGGAAGAAGCGCATCATTTTTATTTGGATCTTTCAAAAAAGATTCTGGATGAGCCTACAAGAGATGCAATTTTATGGATCGCGGACGAGGAGGCAAAGCATAAGAAATTTTTAATCGATTACAGGGACGGCCGCCTGGGAACAGATAAATTAAGAATAAATGAAATTACTTATTACAAAATTGCAGAGCACCAGAAAGAACCTGAGGCCGCCCCGGACATTAAGCGAGAGGACGTGTTTCTGCTGGCTGCCCACCGGGAGCTTAAGGCTTTTCAGTTTTATACGGAGCTTGCAGAACTTCATCCCGGAGGCATCGCCAAGGAGATGCTGCTGCGAATGGCGTCTGAAGAGATGAAGCACAAGGAGAAAATGGAATATCTTTATACCAACGCCGCATTTCCTCAGACCGACGGCGGTTGAAGATTGTCTGTAAAAATATCATGCTCCGGGTTGTGTCTCTGACCCGACAAGGCGAATCCCCATGAATCCACCCGCTCTATTTTCGGCGTTTAGCGGCGGAACGGCTTACATTGATGAGCAGTTCGTCCCCATCTCTGAAGCGAGGATCCCAATTCTCGATTGGGGCTTTTTGCACTCCGATGCCACCTATGATGTAGCCCATGTCTGGAAGGGCTCCTTTTTTCGGCTTGAGGATCATCTGGATCGCTTCTTCCGCAGTATGCAGCACCTTCAGATGAACCTTCCCCACACCCGGGATCGGATTCGGGAAATCCTGCTGGAGTGCGTCAGAAAGAGCGGGCTCCAGGATGCCTATGTGGAGATGATCTGCACACGGGGGATTCCAGCGCCGGGGAACCGCGACCCGCGCCGATGCATCAACCGTTTTTATGCGTTCGCCGCCCCTTTTGTCTGGATCGCCGATCCGGAAAAACAGAAAGTAGGACTCCATCTGATCATCAGCCAGGTGCATCGAATCCCGGAGACTTGTGTTGATCCGACCGTAAAGAATTACCACTGGCTGGATCTTGTCACAGGGCTCTATGAAGCGTATCGCCGAGGCGGGGAAACAGCGATTCTTACCGACCGCGAGGGGAATGTTGTCGAAGGGCCGGGATTTAACATTTTTGCCGTCAAGAAGGGGAGACTCGCCACACCTGCGCATGGAGTGCTCCAAGGAATTACGAGAAAAACGGTTATTGAAATAAGTCAAACGATGAACATTCCGATCGAGCTTCGAAATGTCTCTGCCGGGGAAATCCGACAAGCGGATGAAGTGTTTATCACCAGCACCGCAGGAGGGATCATGCCCGTCACAATGGTTGACAACCATCAGGCCGGTGACGGCAAGCCGGGCCCGGTGACCGTGCAACTCCAGAAAGAGTACTGGAGCCTGCACCGGAACTCCCGGTATGCATCCCCGGTTCAATAGATACGGTAAAATCAATCAAATCAGATTTGATATGGTGCTGGCAGATATAAAAATGCCGGACATGGGCGGGCTTGAACTGCTTGAGCTGATAAAGAAGAACCTTCTTAGAATGTTAAATAAAAGCTTTATAAGCGGTCTTCTCTCGGCGAACGGTGGAAATGTAACTCAGGTGGCAAAAATCTGCGGATTTGAGCGGTGGCCCTTCAACAGATCATGAGAAGATACGGCATACAGGTTGAGGATTTCAGATAGGAAAGGAGAAACTATCATGGAGCTGGCCATTTCTTCTCAAACCTGATATCTCCGAAATAAGCTGTTGCAGTTTCGCCGGTGTTGTCGGTGTCTGTCATTATTGCGACACCCGATATCATTGGAGGGTCTTCGCTGAATGCCCGCCTGTAATCCTCATATACATTCCGTTCTTCCTCGATCCATCTGTTTAGCTTTTCGCTTCCGCTTTCGACAACAAACATCATTGTCCGGTTAGTGTAGGAATTGGGTAGAACCGATCCTTTCGGCAAACGACTCTCCCAGATGTAATTTATTGTACGGTGTGGCGGATACTGACCGTAGATAAGCCTTGCTGCTTCGTATTTAGATTTTTCTAAAAACCCGGCCTTTGCGGGATCATACTGAAACGTGACATAAACTCTTGCCGGGTAGTCATCGCCTTCCTTGCGGCCGGCATCTCCTTTTTTCAGAATATTTTCGATTTTCCATCTCCACCGTATGACCGGATATTCGAGCGGATTTATCACTATTTCGCGGATAAGCCCTGACGCGGAGGCATCGGATTTGGCCATTATAACAGAAACGCCGTCTT
>JBFMEI010000271.1:0-3471 GCA_040753295.1 Thermodesulfobacteriota bacterium
GTTTCTCATAAATTTTCATGAAAGATTCAGGTGTTATATGCTTCGACAGCCATCGCTGCAACACCAGCCAAAGGTTTGATTATACAGTCATGACATGAAATGTCAAATCTTCCAAACCAACTGGATCTCTGATATACATCAGTAAATTATTTTCTATGAAATGATTACAATATAAAGAAATCATTCCATCTCACTCCTGGTTAACTGCCGGACATCAGGAATGGACACGTGCTTTGAATAAAAAGATCGTCAAACCGACTCCCTTCGGTTCAATATGCATTGTCTGGGCCATCGTCGATAAAAGCCCAAAGGTGATCCGGGTCATGCTCTCCAGACCCGGTTTATCGGCTGAGAACCGCGCCCTTGAACTGTATCCGGATATCCGCCTGGCTTCCTGTCCCGAGATTGATGCTGTGGGGCAAGATATGAAAAGACTTCTTGAAGGCGAACCGATATCCTTTTCCCTGCATCTTGCAGACCTCGATCAATGCGGTGAGTTTCAGAAACGAGTCCTCCGGGCTGAGCACGCCATTCCAAGGGGAATGGTCAGCACTTATCAGTTAATTGCAGCCCTTCTGGGTATACCGAAGGGAGCCCGGGCTGTGGGAAACGCCCTGGCGAATAATCCCTTTCCGCTTATCGTGCCCTGCCATCGCGCCATCCGTTCCAACCGGGAACTCGGAGGTTATCAGGGAGGTCTTGAAATGAAGCAGGCGCTATTGGAAATGGAAGGCGTTGAATTCGACAGCACTGCCAGAGTGGTTTGCAAGAGCTTTTACTATGAAAGTTCAGGAAGAGGCTGATGATCCGGCTTTCCGTTTCCAGACATACCGCTGGGCAATGGGGATCCTTCTTCCGTATCCGAACGCCCGGGTGGTGACCTTAAGGCCCGGCGGCGCCTGATGGCGCTTGTATTCGTTCCGGTCGATCCGGGCGATGACTTCCTCCACCAGCTTCGGCTCGAATCCCATTTTCAGCAAGTCATCAGCGCTCTTTAACTCCTCAATGTAGGCTTTGAGGATCCGATCCAGCACCTCGTAAGGCGGGAGGTCATCCTGGTCCTTCTGATTCGGCTTCAGTTCGGCGGAAGGCGCCTTTTCGATGATCCGCCGGGGGATTATCGGATGGTCCGCATTGATCCGTTCCGCAAGGTGATAGACCATGGTTTTCGGAACATCCGAGATGACATCCAGGCCTCCGTTCATATCTCCATAGAGGGTGCAGTACCCCACAGCCAGCTCTGATTTGTTTCCGGTGGAAAGGAGAATGGCGTTTTCCTTGTTGGCAATTGCCATCAGAAGGGTCCCGCGAATCCTTGCCTGAATGTTCTGCTCGGTGATTCCGGGGTTTTCCCTGTCTACATCCGGCGAAACCGGACGGATGAATTCCTCATAGATGGCATCGATTGGAATGGTTAGAAGCTGAACCCCCAAATTTTCCGCAAGCTCCCGGGTATCCTGGAAATTATCCGCCGAGGTATATCCGGACGGCATGAATACGGTGATGACATTTTTCTTTCCCAGAGCCTGGACGGCGATAGATGCGGTCAGCGCCGAGTCGATCCCTCCGCTCAAGCCGATCACGACCTTGGAAAACCGGCATTTGGTTACAAAATCAGCGGTCCCCATTATCAGGGCTTTCAACACCGATTCGGTATCCCTTTCACTGATGGAATGAATCTCTCCTTTCCCGGTTTCAACATCAAGAACAACGAGATCTTCCTTGAAATCAACTCCCTGGGCGATCCGGTTTCCGGAGCCGTCAAAGGCGCAGCTTGCGCCGTCAAACAAGAGGGAATCATTTCCCCCCACCTGGTTGACATAAACCAAAACCGTTGCGTATTTTTTTGCAATGGAGCGGATCATATCGTACCGGAACCGGATTTTACCCACAGAGAACGGGGATGCGGAAATATTGATCAAGAGGTCGGCGCCGTCTTGAATCATCTCTTGAACCGGATCAATCGGATAAACCCTTTTCTTGAAAAAATCTTTGTCGTTCCAGATGTCCTCGCAGATGGTCAGGCCGATTCTCCGGCTTTTATATGAAAAGGCGCTGCAGGCGGTTTCCGGTTCAAAATGCCGCTCTTCATCAAAGACATCGTAGGAGGGAAGAAGCCGCTTGTTCACCTGGTGCAGGCGGTTGCCGTTTTCAAACAGGAGGGCTGAGTTGAACAGGGGTTTTCCGCCGGGACGGGGATTCTTATCCACAAACCCGCAGATGACACCGACACCGTGAATTCTTTCCACCAGACGGTTCAAACAGGCCAGGTTGGCTTCCACAAAATCGGTTTTCTCCAGAAGATCCCGGGGCGGGTATCCGGAAACCGTCATTTCCGGAAAGACGACAAGGTCACAGGAAGCCTTTTTCGCCTTTTCTGAAAAAAGGAGGATCTTTTCGAAATTATGGTCAAAATCCCCGATGATGGGATTGATCTGAGCCAGACCGATTTTCACGATTTCCCCGCTTTCGGCATGAAACCATATTTTAATAAACCGATATTCATGTTATGGTTCCTACACCACCTTGTTTTGAATTGTCAAGAAATCGGCCGGTTACAGACTCTTTTGAATAATTATGGAAGATATCGATTAAACAAAGGGAAAAAGGGGAAGAGCCGATGGAAAAAATGGATCATCCGGTGAATGATCTGGATCAGTTCGACCTTTCTTTCAAGGTTTTTTATGACCTGATGTCCAGACGGGTGAGCGAGATTCTTCTGGTATCGAGCCCCTATGATGCCTTCATCATGGAAGAAGACGGCCGGCTGGCTGAGAGGATCATCCATGAGTACCGGGGGCTGAATCTCACCCGTCCCCCCAGACTGACCTGGGTCTCCTCAGCCCAGGAAGCCCTCGACATGCTCATCCGGAGTAAGTTTGATCTGGTTTTAACCATGCCCAGGATAGGAGATATGGACCCTCAGAACCTGGGGAAAGAAATCAAAAAACGATTCCCAACGATTCCCGTGTTTCTGTTGACCCATGATGCGGGAACCCTGATTTCTAACCCAAAACCAGGGGATCCCAGCCCCATTGATAAAACCTATATCTGGACTGGGAATACCGATCTTCTCCTGGCGTTGATTAAAAACGTCGAAGACCGGATGAACGTCGTCCACGACACCCAGCGGGCCAGGGTCAGGGTGATCCTCATGGTGGAAGATTCTCCGGTTTACTATTCCTCCCTGCTTCCTTTTCTATATAAAGAGGTGGTCATGCAGACCCAGGCGGTCATGGAGGAATCCTTAAACGAGGAGCACCGGATATTACGAATGCGGGCGCGCCCCAAGATTTTGCACGCGGAAACCTATGAAGATGCGGAAAATATCTACCGGGCCTTCAAGCCGTTTCTTCTCTGCGTCATTTCCGATGTCCGGTTTCCACGGAATTTGGAAGCAGATCCCGAGGCCGGCTCCTGATTTCCATGATAAAAAAAGAATTGCCGGATCTTCCCCTCTTTATCATGAGC
>JBFMEI010000272.1:0-3460 GCA_040753295.1 Thermodesulfobacteriota bacterium
AATTGCCGGATCGTCCCCTCTTTATCATGAGCTCAGAAGAGAAAAACCGGGAAAAGGCAGAGCAGTCCCAGGCGTTTTTTCTTAATAAGAATTCACCGACCTTTCATACGGATATCCGCTCTCATTTTACGGATCATCTGGGGTTCGGGGAGTTTGTTTTCAAGCTTCCGGATGGAAAAGAAGTCGCCCGCGTATCGAATCTCCATTCCATGGAAAAAATGCTCCCCTCCATACCAGACGATTCGGTCTATTTTCATGCGAAAAACGACCACTTCTCAACCTGGTTGATGGCACGCTCGGAAATCCAGCTCTCCATGAAGCTGAAACCAGTGAAGGTTACGGATTTCACAGACACCAAAGAGATGAAAGCCTATCTCATCTCATGCCTGCAGGCCAGACGCCTGGGGAGGCAGAAAGGAGTGGTGGCTGATTTTTCCGCCGAAGATTTTGACCCTGAAACGGAATTTGCAAAGATCGGAAAGGGCTCTCTGGGAGGAAAGGCCCGGGGGCTCGCTTTCATGTATACCCAGTTTAAGGCGCATCCGGAAATAGCCGGATCATTTCCCAACATCGATATTTGTATTCCAAAAACCCTGGTGGTTTCTACCGAAGCGTTCGATTCTTTTATCCGTAAAAACGATCTCAAGGATTTTTCAGACAGCGACCTCAATGACGCTCAGATCACCGAGCTTTTTTTAAAGGCTGAGCTGCCTTCTAAGCTGTTAAGGGATTTGCGCCGATTTCTGGAATCCGTCACCTATCCGCTGGCGATCCGCTCTTCAAGTCTTCTGGAAGATGCCATTTTCCAGCCTTTTGCAGGCATCTATAGAACCTATATGATTTCCAATGACCATCCGGACATCCATGTCCGCCTCCAGCGACTTGCCCGGGCCATTCAACTGGTTTATGCCTCAACCTATTTCGAAGCACCCCGCGCCTATGCGAAAAATACCCTCCATCGGATCGAAGAGGAGAAAATGGCGGTCATCATTCAAAAGGCTACGGGATCAATCTATGGAAAATATTACTACCCTGCCATATCCGGAGTCGCCCAGTCCTATAACTTTTATCCCATCGCCACCATGAAGTCTGAAGAAGGGGTCGCTCATATCGCCCTGGGTTTCGGGAAAACCATTGTTGAAGGTTTTTCAGCCTTGAGATTTTCCCCAAAATATCCTCAGTTTCTTCCCCAGTTTTCTGCAGTCGAAGATATTTTAAATAATTCGCAGCGCTATTTCTATGCCATGAAAATGGAAGAGGGTTCCAATGATCTGAACCCTTCAGATTTTGCTTCAAACGATCCCACCATCGTCAGACTGGAAATCGCGGATCTTGCCGATGACAAAGACCACGCCGTCATCCGACGTCTCTCCAGCACGTATTCTCCGGAAGACCACCGGATCCGGGATACCGGATATGGAAACGGATATCCGCTGTTAACCTTTGCATCAATATTAAAACATAAATCGTTTCCCCTTCCTGAAATCCTGACTGAAGTGCTTAAGCTGGGAGAAAAAGGAATGGCATCTCCGGTTGAAATCGAATTTGCCGTCGACCTCCAGGAAACTCCGGAAAACCGTCCGCAATTTACACTCCTTCAGATCCGGCCTATGGGAATGCGGCGTCAGCAGATGGAAGTTGAAATCAGCGATGAGGACATCAACAATGCGTTCTGTATATCCACCATGGCTCTTGGGCAGGGGATCACCCACAGCATCGAAGATATCGTTTTTGTCCATCCGGAACGGTTCGATCCTGTCCGAACCGTCGAAATCGCCCATGAAATCGGCATTATTAACAAAGAGATGATTTTGGAAAGCCGGAGATACCTTCTTATCGGTCCGGGCAGATGGGGATCTGCCGATCGTTTTCTGGGAATTCCAGTGACCTGGAATGAGATCTCACAGGTGGGGTCCATCATCGAAAACCGGACTCCCCAGCTTCGGGCCGATCCATCCCAGGGCTCCCATTTTTTCCATAACATCACCTCCCTGGGAATTAGCTACCTGACCATCACCGAGGGAGGAAAGGATTTCATCGACTGGAAATGGCTTCTCTCTTTGTCGCCGGTTCGGGAGACCTCCCATCTCCGGCATGTCCGCCTTGAGTATCCTATGACCATCAAAGCAGATGGCAGAAGATCACGCGCTGTGATTACCTGTTGTCAGGCAGATCGAAGCTTATGAACGCTCAAAGGCCGACTTCTTTTTTGGAAGCCAGACCACCAGGAAGGTTGTAATCAGAGGAACAACGGCCAGCCAGCAGAGAACGGTTCTGATGCTATAAAGATCTGCAAGCTTTCCCACCAGAGGACTCATCATCCCACCCACCCCAAGGGCCAATCCCATCATCAGGCTTGAAACCATTGATTTTCCCTTCGGCGCCAACTCCTGGCCAAGAGAAACTCCCAGGGGAAGAGTCGACAGGGCCACAAATCCGGCGATAAAGGCGCTTGGATAAATCCAGACTCCACTGGAAAAGACCGAAAGAAGGAGAACCGGTGCGGTGAGGAGATGGCTTGTGTAAAAAATGGGTTTATATCCGATACGGTCTGCCAGATGCCCTGCCACAAGCCCGCTGAGTGCGCCGGCCAGCGTGAAGAGGGAGACCACCCCTCCAATGGATGTGAGGGTTGCCCCTTCCCGGGCATACAATACCGGTGTAAAAGTGATCCATGCCTGACTGATAAAGGCTCTGAGGACCATGATCACCCAAACCATGGCGACGGCCTTCCAGGCATCCCCCAGGGCCTCCCGGATTGAACCGGTAAATCCCCGGCTGACCAGGTTCTCTCCTTCCGGAAGAGGAACGGCCTTGAACAAATATACCATCAGCGGAAGGCCGATTAAAATGGAATAGGCTCCGGCTTTAAGGCCGTATGCCCGGACAATGGACGTGATGAGAATCGGTCCCACCGCAAAGGCAAATGTTCCGCCCATATTGAAAATGGACATGGAAAAACTGAAATTTTTCCCTGAATAGGTTGAAATCATTCCAGCCACCGGAGGGTGAAACATGGACTGCCCGATGGAGCCGACGGCGATAAGCATGGAAAGAATCAAAAAACTTGGGGCAAATCCGACCAATGGAACAAAAAGCATGGTGAGAAGGGGCCCTCCTAAAATGAAAAACCGGGTTCTATAGTGGTCGGCAAAATATCCGGCAACCGGCTGAACCACAAACATGAAGAAACGGTTTATACCTGCAAGAAGTCCGATCTGAGCCAGTGAAAGGGAGAATGTGTCCGCAAAGACCGGCAGAAGCGGATTGATGAAGGAAGCATAGAGATCTCCGGTAAAATGGACAAGGGTCAGCGCCACAATCACCTGAATATTTGTTTTCTGAAACCCCTTTTCCATCTCCATTCCCTGAGCTGCCCGATAATCCTTTTAATATTTGAAAAGAATCGCCGAATAAAAGCCCTTTTCAACTTAAAGTCAACTCTTTTTATTCCTTCGCA
>JBFMEI010000273.1:0-3434 GCA_040753295.1 Thermodesulfobacteriota bacterium
TTCTCTAGGTTTGGAAGAAAGGATCTGTTCAATAGAGGCGTCCGGCCTCCGGATGGACTCGATTCCCGGGTTTTGAGGTTTCTCGAAAACAGAACTTTTCATTTGTTTATGTCCGAATTAAACTCTTGAATGGTTTTTACCGAAACCGCCTTTTTTTTCAGCGTTTCGATCCCTTTGCACATGGCCATGGCACCGGCGATGGTGGTGGCATAAGGGATGCGGTATTTAAGTGCAGCGCGTCGGATTAAATATCCGTCCCTCCGGGTATCTTCCCCGCCTCCGGTATTAATGAGGAGATGGATTTCATTGTTTTTTATGGCATCCACAGCATGGGGCCGTCCTGCAGAAATCTTTGATGTAATTCGATTCTTGATCCCTCTTTCCGTCAAAAACCTGGAAGTCCCTGAAGTCGCCAGAATCTCGAATCCCAGAGCCACGAACCGTTTTGCCACAGGAATCACCGAGGCTTTGTCGCGATCTTTGACACTGATAAAAACGTTTCCAGATACGGGAAGGCTCTGGCCGGCTCCAAGTTGAGCCTTGGCGTAGGCCGAACCGAATTCGGAATCAATCCCCATGACCTCGCCCGTCGATTTCATTTCCGGACCCAGGAGCGTATCCACATCGGGGAATCGGTCGAATGGAAGAACCGCCTCTTTGACTGAGATGTGCTTCGGGACGACTTCCCGGGTAAGCCCCAGGTCATCCAGTCTTTTCCCCAGCATGATTTTTGTGGCGAGTTTTGCCAGGGGAATGCCGGTTGCCTTGCTTACAAAAGGGATCGTCCTTGAGGCCCTGGGGTTCACTTCAAGGACAAAGACGTGATCGTCCTTAACGGCATATTGGACGTTCATCAGTCCGATCACCCCAAGTTCGGAAGCCATGGCTTTTGTGGCATTTACGATTTCCTGCTGAATGCGGGGATGGAGGGTGTATGGCGGAAGCACACAGGCTGAATCCCCGGAATGGATTCCAGCCTCTTCGATATGTTCCATGATCCCGCCGATGATGGTCTGCCTTCCGTCGGAAATGGCATCCACATCCACCTCGACGGCGTCTTCAAGAAATTTATCGATAAGGACCGGATGCCCCTGGGATTCAAGAATGGCCTTCCGGATATAATTTTCCAGATCCTTTCGATCATAGACGATTTTCATGGCTCGACCCCCCAGCACATAGGAAGGACGAACAATGACGGGATATCCGATGGTTTCCGCCACGGCAATCCCTTCTTCAACGGACATGGCGGTTCCATTGGCCGGCTGGGAAAGGGAGAGTTTTTTCAACAGGATCTGAAAGAGCCTGCGGTCTTCAGCCCGGTTGATGCTGTCCGGATGGGTTCCCAGGATGGGGACTCCGGCTTTGAAAAGGGGAACAGACAGGTTCAATGGGGTCTGCCCGCCGAACTGGACAATAATGCCCATCGGTTTTTCCATTTCCGCGATGCTCAGGACGTCTTCTCGGGTCAGAGGCTCGAAATAGAGTTTGTCGGAAGTATCGTAATCGGTACTCACGGTCTCCGGATTGCTGTTGACCATGATGCTTTCGATTCCTTCTTCCCGAAGGGCAAAGGAGGCATGCACACAGCAATAATCGAATTCAATCCCCTGCCCGATCCGGTTCGGGCCTCCACCAAGGATCATCACTTTTTTTCGGGAGCTTCTCCGCGCTTCGTTCTCCCGTTCATAAGTGGAATAATAGTAGGGAGTCACGGCATGAAACTCGGCGGCACAAGTATCCACCAGTTTGTAAACCGGCCGGATATCCATGGATTGCCGCAGTCCTCGGACGGTATCTTCATCGACTCCAATGAGATGGGCGATCTGAATATCTGAAAAGCCCCATGATTTTGCTTTTCGAATCAGATCCGGATCCGGATTATCCCTGGATTTCCGAAATGAAGGATTGAGCGATGAGAGTTGTTTTTCAAATTCGACGATTTGCCCGATCTGGTGGATAAACCACGGATCAATCCCGGTCATCTCGGAGACGGATGAAATGGAAACCCCTTTTTTCAATGCAAATCGGATGTAAAAAATTCTCTCCGAATTGGGTGTTGAGAGTTTTTGTTCGATTTCATTTCTACACTCTTTTTCCAGGTTCGGATCCGAATGGGTCTCCAGATAGACCTTTGGATCTTTCCCGTCTCCTCCCAGCCCGGAGCGTCCGGTCTCAAGGGAGCGCAGCCCTTTCTGCAGCGCTTCCTTGAACGTCCTTCCAATGGCCATGGTCTCCCCGACGGACTTCATGGAAGTGGTAAGATAATCCTGGGTTTCAGGAAATTTCTCAAAAGTCCAGCGGGGAATTTTGATGACGCAGTAATCGAGGGTGGGCTCAAAGGAAGCCAGGGTTTCTCCGGTGATGTCGTTGGGTATTTCATCCAGGGTATATCCGACTGCAAGTTTTGCCGCGATTTTGGCGATGGGAAAACCCGTGGCTTTTGAAGCCAGAGCACTGCTCCGGGAAACCCTCGGATTCATCTCCACCACGACCATCTCTCCATTTTTAGGGTTGACGGCGAACTGCACATTGGAGCCTCCGGTATCCACGCCGATTTCCCTCATGATGGCGATGGAAGCGTCCCGCATCCGCTGGTATTCCTTGTCGGTCAGGGTCTGGGCCGGGGCCACTGTAATGCTGTCTCCGGTATGGATCCCCATGGGGTCCATATTTTCGATGGAGCAGACGATCACCACATTATCATTTTTATCCCGCATGACCTCCAGTTCAAATTCCTTCCATCCCAGAACCGATTCTTCCAGCATGATCTGTCCGATGAGACTGGCATCAAGACCCGCCCTGGCCAGATATGTGAGCTCTTCAATGTTATAAGCGATTCCGCCACCGGTTCCTCCAAGGGTGAAACTGGGTCGGATGATGATGGGAAATCCGATTTCTTCTGCAGTCCTGCGGCATTGATCCAGAGTGGTGGCGATGCCGCTTCTGGGAATCCGAAGCCCGATCCGGGTCATCGATTTTCGAAAAAGATCTCGATCCTCGGCTTTTTGAATCGATTCCACCGAAGCTCCGATCATTTCCACGTTGAATTTTTCAAAAACCCCCATTTGGGCGACCTTCACGGCCGTGTTCAATCCGGTCTGCCCTCCGAGCGTGGGAAGAACGGCATCCGGACGTTCCCGTTCAATGATTCGGCCCACCATCTCCGGGGTAATCGGTTCGATATAAGTTCGATGGGCCATCTCCGGATCGGTCATGATGGTGGCGGGATTGCTGTTGACCAGGGTGATCTCGTATCCTTCTTCCTTGAGGGCCTTGCAGGCCTGGGTTCCGGAATAGTCGAATTCACAGGCCTGACTGATGATGATGGGGCCGGCGCCGATGATGAGAATTTTATGAATATCCGTTCGCTTGGGCATGTTCAGACAGGTGAAGTTGCGGGTTGCATCGGATGTGGCGAACAGACAGCTCGTTCT
>JBFMEI010000274.1:0-2127 GCA_040753295.1 Thermodesulfobacteriota bacterium
GGATACTGATGTATACCGGAAGAGAAAAACGCCTCGATAATACTCCGATCCCTGAAATATGATCGGCGTGTTCATGGCTTACCACGATGGCATTAATCGTATCCGGTGCAATTCCAGCCTGCCTGAGCCTCCGTTCGACCTCGATGCCCGACAGCCCCGCATCGACCAGGATGGATGTAACGCCGTCCGACACATAAATGGCGTTTCCTTTGCTGCCGCTCCCCAGGACGCCGACGGCCAGTTTATAATTCATTGAGTTTTGCCGTTTTTATTCCCGATTCTCAACACTTTAAATAGCCGACCGCTTCTATGACACGCCGGTATGTCCAAATCCGCCTGAATTGCGGATCGTCTCATCCAGATGTTCCGTCAATTCGATTTTGACCTGATAGACGCGTTGAATCACCATCTGCGCGACCCGATCCCCCCGGTAAAACGTGAACGGGTTTTGCCCCCAATTGATGACCGCCACCTTGATTTCACCCCGGTAATCCGAATCGATGGTTCCAGGCGAATTGATGATTCCGATTCCGTACCTGACTGCCAGTCCGCTTCTGGGCCGGATTTGGGCTTCGTAGCCTGTTGGGATGGAAACTGCGAATCCTGAAGGAATGAGGGCGATCTCGCCCGGGTTGATAATCATTTCTCTTTCGATCGCCGCACAGATGTCCATACCCGAAGAAGACGGCGTCATGTATTTTGGAAGCGGAATATCCTTGTCCCTCTCCGGTCTTAACTTTACCAGTTTGATCACCGGATTCTCATCCATATCCCACATCCATCCCTGGCTTCCCGAAGACCTTGATTCCAAATAGAAACAAATTCGATTGGTAAAGAATCAGTGAATCAGAGAAAAACGTTTGATGAATCTATTTTTTTGGGAACCGGACCTAGGAGAGTTAACGCCATTCGATCCGCTTGAAAAATATCCCTGGAAAGCGTTCTGATCTCTTCCGGAGAAACCCTCTCAATTTGCTCGATGATCCATTCCAGAGGAATATCCCGGTTAAAATAGATTTCGCTTTGGGCCTGTCTTACCATCTGGCTGTCGACCCCTTCGGATGAGAGGAGGAGATTCCCTTTAATGAACTCCTTGGCGTTTTTCAATTCGGTTTCCTCAAGGAGATCCTTCTTGATTTTTTTCATCTCCGTGACACACAATCCGATCAGCTCTTCAGTTTTTTTCGGATCGCATGCGGCATAAATTCCGAACATTCCGGTGTCGACATGAGGTGAAATGAACGAATAAATACTATAAGCAAGCCCCCGGCGTTCCCGAATCTCCTGAAAGAGCCTGGAGCTCATATTTCCGCCCAGAACGGTATTCATGAGAGAAAAGGAAAATCGCTTCGGATCGGCCAATGAAAATCCCGGGCATGCAATACAGATGTGAACCTGTTCCAGTTTTCTGCGATACAATGAAATTTTCGGCGAGCTGTCCGGAGGAAGCCTTAAAGGAAATCCGTTCTTTTTTTGAATCGATTCAAAAGCCGGTTTCATTCGATCAACGATGTATGAATGGTCGACATTCCCTGCTGCAGAGATGACGATTCGATCCGGTTGATAAAATTTACCGAAAAAGGATTTAATGGCCTCTGAATTGAAGTTGATCAGATTTTCCCGCGTTCCAAGAATCGATCGGCCAAGAGCCGTCTCCCCCCAGAAGGCTTTTCCGGAAAGAAGATGAATATATTCCTCCGGGTTATCCTCCAGCATTCCGATCTCCTGAAAGATTACCGGACGTTCCCGCTCAACTTCAACAGGGTCAAAGACGGAATTGAGAAAAATATCGGAAAGAATATCGATCATCACCTCCAGATGGGTATCCATCACCCGGCCATGATAACAGGTATTCTCCATTGTGGTGAAAGCATTGGTATGTCCTCCGACGGCATCGAACTCCTTGGCAATTTGAAATGCAGACCTCCGGGATGTCCCCTTGAAGATCATGTGTTCAATAAAATGAGAAAGGCCGTTTTCTTCCTGAGTTTCATCCCTTGCGCCGGCATTCACCCAAACACCCATGGAAACGCTTCGAACATGGGGGAGTCGTTTCGTTAAAATCCGGATGCCGTTCTGAAGAACGGTTTTATTTATTGTCGGAGTCATCGGTTTCTTTAATCGCGG
>JBFMEI010000274.1:2137-3426 GCA_040753295.1 Thermodesulfobacteriota bacterium
CCGCCTCTTTAAGGATTAGCGGGATTTTTCCCTCAGGAGTGACTTCCAGAACCTTTACCTTGATTTTATCCCCTTCCTTGACAACATCCGTTACCCGTTTGACTCTTCGATCCGCTAGCTGAGAGATGTGAACAAGGCCGTCGGTTCCAGGGAAGATTTCGACAAACGCTCCAAAGTCCGCGATTTTGACGACAGTCCCTTCGTAGATGGCGCCCACTTCAGGTTCCTGAACAATCTCTTTAATGCGGTTCAAGGCCGCATCCCCTTCCTTTTGAGAAAAGGCGGCTATTTTGATCATCCCCAGATCATCGATCTCGATCCGGGTATTGGTCTCGTTTTGAATGGCACGAATAATTTTGCCTCCCGGGCCGATGATTTCACGGATTTTTTCAGGATTGATTTTCACGCTGAGCATTTTCGGAGCATAGGGAGAGATATCTTTTCTAGGTTCCGGGATGCATTCCAGCATTTTGTTCAGAATGAAGTTTCGGCCGACCTTTGCCTGTTCAAGAGCTTTCTCCATGATCTCTCTGGAGAGTTCCAGTATTTTAATATCCATTTGCAGGGCGGTGATTCCTTCCCGTGACCCTGCCACCTTGAAATCCATATCCCCCATGTGGTCTTCATCCCCCAGAATATCGGACAGGATGATCACCTGATCCCCTTCCTTAACCAGCCCCATGGCGATTCCGGAGACCGGCATTTTAATCGGAACACCGCCGTCCATCAATGCCAGGCTGGCCGCACAGACCGTCCCCATTGAAGAGGAGCCGTTTGATTCAAACACCTCGGAAACCACCCGTATGGTGTAATCGAACCGATCCTTATCGGGGATGACTTTCTCAATAGCACGCGTGGAAAGACCGCCGTGACCGATATCTCTTCGGGACGGTCCGGTCAGTCTTTTAACTTCACCAACCGAAAAAGGCGGAAAATTGTAATGAAGCATAAACGGCCTGAATTCTTCTCCGCTTAAGGTTTCTACCCGCTGTTCATCCGGGCCGGAACCGAGCGTCAGGACACCGAGTACCTGAGTTTCCCCCCTTGTAAACAGGGCGCTTCCATGCGTCCGGGGAAGAATTCCGATTTCGCAGGTAATCGGCCTGATCTCATCGGATTTTCTCCCATCGATTCGACGCCCTTCACGGACGATCAATTTTCTGCAGATCGACTTCTTTAATTCCTCAAAATATTCTTCGATTTCCGATTTACGATCCGCATACGCTTCTCCCAGGGTTTCAATGATCTGTCGTTTCAATTTCTTTATCGCCAGATTCCGTCCTGTTTTT
>JBFMEI010000275.1:0-3424 GCA_040753295.1 Thermodesulfobacteriota bacterium
CATCGCTTTCGCGGGTGTGATGCCCAGGCGTGGGGAATGAGTGAAATGGTTCGGGTTTGGACTCACCTGTTCCCCGCGTGAGGAAATACTCCTTTATGTTTCACTCCTCTGTGTCCCTGAGAATGATTTGATGGATTGACATATGACCCGTCCCATGGCAAAAATGCAGATTGTAAATCGAACCGGTTTTCCGTGATATGGATCGGGACCCCGAGAGCCGGGGCTTATTTCTTCTCATGAAGGGAAGATGAAAATGATGAAACTGCAAATATTTAATGTTATTCCGGCACTTCCGGAATCCCTTTCATTTCTTGAAATCTTATCCAGAAACCTCTGGTGGTGCTGGCATCTGGATACCATCGAACTTTTTCGTCGGATCGACCCCAGACTCTGGAGTCAGTGCGGTCGTAATCCTCTTGCCTACTTTTCGAGAATTCCTCAGAATCGGTGGCGGGAGCTGTCGACGGATGAGGGGTTTATCAGTCACTTAAAACGAGTTAAAGAGCGCTATGAAAAAGAGGTGGGATCTCCCGGTTCCGAATTCCAATCCCATTTCGAAAAACAGGAAGCCATCATTTATATGTCCATGGAATACGGCATTCATGAAAGTCTGCCTCTGTTTGCAGGGGGACTGGGCGTGCTGGCCGGAGATTATTTAAAAGCGGGTTCGGACATGGGGCTTCCCGTCATCAGCATGGGTCTTCTTTACCGGGAGGGATATTTTCATCAGTTCCTGGACCAGCAGGGATGGCAGCAGGAGGAAAACCCTGAGATCGAGATCTCTCATCTTCCTCTGGAACGCGTTAGAAATCAAAACGACGAACCTCTCAAGATCAGTGTTCGGGGCCCTGAGGGAGATATTCATGCCGGAGTCTGGAAAATTCAAGTGGGTCGTATTCCTCTGATTCTCCTGGATTCTAATGTAACGGAAAACCCTCCTCACCTTCGGAAGATTACGGATCGCCTCTATTCAAGCAATTATAAGATTCGACTGGCCCAGGAGATCCTTCTGGGCATCGGCGGAATGCGCGTACTGGAAGCCATGAAGATATTCCCAAGCATTTGCCATATCAATGAAGGGCATGCGGCTTTTGCCAGCGTTGAAAGGCTCTATCAGATCATGGCAAAACACCATGTCGATCTGGAAGCGGCATTGGAGATCGGACCGCGCACAACCATCTTCACAACCCACACCCCTGTTGCCGCAGGGCATGACGAATTTTCGACAGAAGAAGTCAGACCTTATATGCTTCCCATTGCAGATCGTCTGGGGACAACGGTTGAAGAGGTCCTTTCCTGGGGGCAGACCTCCGCATATTCATCAACGGAAAAGATTTCCATGTTTGTTCTCGGATTAAAAATGTCCATGTATCGGAACGGCGTCAGCGAGCTTCATGGAAAAGTCGCCAGGCGGATGTGGTCTCATGTCTGGAAGGAATGGCCTGAGGATGAAATCCCCATCACCCATATTACCAATGGAATCCATATCCCTTCCTGGATATCCATCGAAAACGCGATTCTCTTTGAGCGATATCTGGGACCGGACTGGTATCTGAAATGCTGGAACACCGATATTCACAAACGGATCGATGATATTTACGATGATGAAATCTGGCGGGCTCATGAAATGGCCAGGAGCCGGTTGATCCGGTTCTGCCGCAGTCTTCTGGGGAACCAGTATCGGCGGAGAAACGCACCCCGGTCGATGATTGAAACCGTTGAATCGGTCTTGGACCCGGATGTGCTGACGATCTCTTTTGCCCGAAGATTCACCGCTTATAAGCGGGTAACGCTTCTGTTGAAAGATCCGGATCGTCTGGAAAGCATGCTCAACAATCAGCGCTATCCGGTTCAGATCATTTTTTCCGGAAAGGCTCATCCAAAGGACGATGAGGGAAAGCATGAAATCAAAAAACTCTTTGATTTCACGCAGCGGGAATCGGTTCGCCATCGAATGGTTTTTCTTGAGGATTATGACATCAATATCGCCCGGCATCTGGTGCAAGGTTCGGATGTCTGGCTGAATACTCCCCGGCGTCCTCTCGAAGCAAGCGGGACTTCCGGCATGAAGGCGGCTGCAAACGGGGTTTTGAATGTGAGCATTCTGGACGGATGGTGGGCTGAAGGGTATTCGGAAAACGTCGGCTGGGCCATCGGACAGGGGGAGGAATTTCAGGATGCGGCCTATCAGGATATGGTCGAAAGCCAGGCTTTATATAATGTCCTGGAATATGATGTGATCCCCTGCTACTATGAACATAAGAACGGCAAAATGCAGGGGCGGTGGATTAAAATGATGAAAGAATCAATGAAGCAGGCAATGGCCAGATTCTGCACCCACCGCATGATGTCGAAATATCAACGGAAATTCTATCTGCCCGCCCTTCAGAATTATCGGGATTTTATTGCAGATGACAATCGCAGGGCAAAGGAAATGGTTGCCCAAAAAGTTCGACTCCATTCCCTCTGGAAAGGGATTCAAATCAAGACTCCCGTGACCCGGCAGAACGGCCCCATGCGTGCAGGAGACTCGTTTCAGGTGACTTCTGAAGTTTCTCTCGGCGAGATTCGTCCCGATGAAGTCGTGGTTGAACTCTACAGCGGATCCGTCAAGTCGATTGGAATCGTTTCAGAAGGGAGAACCGAACCGATGGATATCCTGGAGAATTACGGAAATGGGAACTATCTCTATGGCTGCACGTTGAAAACCGCTGAAACCGGGCGATTCGGATTTACGGTCCGGGTAGTACCCAAGGCTGACGATTATCTGAAATACCGGCCGGAATTCATCTGCTGGGCATGACAAGCGTTTCCATATTCACGCTGCGGTCGAGATCCGGTTCGGAGTGATGAAGAAAGGAATATCCGATGAATATGAAAAATCCGAGGGTATTGATCGTCACCCCAGAGGTTACTTACCTTCCGGACCGGATGGGAAATCTTTCGAACTGTCTGACGGCAAAAGCAGGGGGTCTGGCTGATGTTTCCGCAGCGCTGATCAACGCTCTGTTCGAAGAGGGTGCTGACGTTCATGTGGCGCTTCCCGATTATCGCTCTCTTTTTAAAGACCGGCTGGCGCCATTCCTGCAGAAAGAGGAAAGAGCGATCCGGAGAATCATGCCCGACGACCGGGTCCATCTGGCGGAGGACCGGGCATTTTATTATCTGGATCAGGTCTATTCGGACTATGGACTTGAGAACACAAAGCTTTCTCTGGCATTTCAGCGGGAAGTGATCAACAATGTCATTCCGAGGGTCGAACCGGACTTGATTCATTGCAACGACTGGATGACCGGATTGATTCCTCCCATGTCAAGACAATTGGGGATTCCCTGCCTTTTTACCATTCATAACGTCCATACGGTCAAAAGCAGCTTATCCCACATCGAAGACCGGGGCATTGACGCCGCATTTTTCTGGCAGC
>JBFMEI010000276.1:0-3394 GCA_040753295.1 Thermodesulfobacteriota bacterium
GGGAGATCGAATCTCTGACTCTGAGTATCATGGAAAAAATTCTGGAGCGAAGAGTGTCATGAACCCGCTTCCGATCTTCTTATGCTGGATTCTCAGCGCACTCCCTGTTCTTGCGCTTTCCTTCTTCTCTTTTGACACGGCATTCGCTGCTGAAACCCCGCAAGACTGGCGAGAACCCTATGACCTGATCATGAAATGGGTCAACTTTTTAATCCTTCTGTTCATTTTCATCAAGTATGCCAGAGTTCCCTTAAAAAATTTCCTAAACGATCAGAAGGCGGATCTGGAGCAGGAAATTCAAAGACTTGAAAATGAAAAAATCGAATTCCTCGAAAAGCAGAAAAATGCTGTGAAACTGCTTGATGAGAGCGCAGCGGCCCTGAACTTGAAAAAAGAGCGGCTTCTTAAAGAAGGGGAAAGAGAAAAGGCGCGGCTCGTCGACGAAGCCAGACTCCAATCCCAAATGATGCTGGAGAGTGCAAAACAGAAAGCCGAATATCAATTGAGTCAGGCAAAAGCGATCTTTCGCTCACGGCTCATCGATTCGGCCATAGCCCTTGCCATGGAGAGGCTTCCGGATCAGATTACCGGGGAGGATCAGCAGAAATTCATCGGCCAGTTTACAGGCGATTGAAGACGATCCGGTCTCCTTTCAAATCGACTGAAATATTATCCCCTTCCCTGATCTTCCCTTCAAGAATCTCCTTTGAGAGGGGATTTTCAATATTCTTTTGGATCACCCGTTTCAGGGGGCGCGCCCCATAGACCGGGTCGAACCCCATCTCCGCAATCCGGTTTCTGGCCTTATCCTGAAGAACCATTTCAATTCCACTTTCCCGGAGCCGCTTGATGAGTTTGTCGATCTGGATTTCTACGATTTTAATAATCTGATCTCGGGAAAGATTGTGAAAAATAATGGTTTCATCGATCCGGTTCAAAAATTCCGGTTTGAAACCGGCTTTCAGCGCTTCCATGACCAGACGCTCCATCTCGTTCCGGTTCGACGCACCCAGCTCCTGAATAAATCGGCTTCCCACATTTGAAGTCATGATGATCAGGGTATTTTTAAAATCCACGGTCCTCCCCTGCCCGTCGGTCATCCGCCCGTCATCTAGAATCTGCAAAAGCACATTAAACACATCGGCATGTGCTTTTTCAATTTCATCAAACAGAACCACCGAATAGGGCCGGCGTCGGACCGCTTCGGTCAGATATCCGCCCTCTTCGTATCCCACATATCCCGGCGGAGCACCGATGAGCCTGGCAACCGAATGTTTTTCCATATATTCAGACATATCGACCCTGACGATGGCCTGCTCATTATCAAAAATAAACTCGGCCAACGCTTTTGCGAGCTCGGTTTTTCCCACACCGGTCGGACCCATAAAAATAAATGACCCGATGGGACGATTGGGATCCTGAAGGCCTGCTCTTGCCCTTCGCACCGCATCGGACACGGCGGAAACCGCCTCTTCCTGGCCCACCACCCGAAGGCGAAGCCGTTCCTCCATATGAACCAGTTTCTCCCTTTCCCCTTCAAGCATTCTGCTCACCGGTATTCCGGTCCACCTGGAGATAACTTCAGCAACATCCTCTTCATCCACCTCTTCTTTAAGCATTTTGCGGTTTTTCTGGAGTTCGGCGAGCTTCCGGTTTGCGGTTTCCAGTTCCTTATGGAGCGTGTTGACTTTCCCATACCGGATTTCGGCAACCTTGGCCAGATCCCCCTGCCGCTCGGCAAGTTGGGCCTCAACGCCAAGCTGTTCCAGGGATTCCTTGATTTTTCGAATGGTCTGGATCAGATCCTTTTCATTAATCCAATGGGCCTTCATTCCCGCCACATCTTCCTTCATCTCGGAAAGCTCTTTTTCAAGTTTTTTCAGACGCTCCATCGAAGCCGGATCCGTCTCCTTTTTTAATGCCTGTCTTTCAATTTCAGCCTGAGTGATCTTTCGTTGAATTTCATCAATTTCAGTCGGCATGCTGTCGATTTCAATCCGAAGTTTGGATGCACATTCATCAATGAGATCTATGGCCTTATCCGGCAAAAACCGATCCGAAATATACCGGTGAGACAGGGTGGCTGCCGAAACAATGGCGGAATCCTTGATTCTCACTCCATGGTGGACTTCATATTTTTCCTTAAGCCCCCGGAGGATGGAAATGGTATCCTCCACAGAAGGTTCCGAAACCAGGACCGGCTGGAAGCGTCTTTCCAGAGCCGCATCTTTTTCGATATATTTCCGGTATTCATCAATCGTCGTGGCACCCACACATCTGAGGGTCCCCCGGGCAAGGGCCGGTTTCAGCATATTCGAAGCATCCATGGCCCCTTGAGCCGCTCCGGCACCCACCAGGGTGTGGAGTTCATCAATGAACATGATGATCTCCCCTTCCGCGGACTCCACTTCTTTCAATACAGCCTTGAGCCGGTCTTCAAACTCACCTCTGTATTTTGCCCCAGCAATCATGGCGCCCATATCCAATGCCACCAAGCGGCGGTTTTTCAATGTTTCGGATACATCTCCTGCCGCAATCCGCTGCGCAAGACCCTCGACAATTGCGGTTTTTCCCACTCCCGGCTCTCCGATGAGAACCGGATTGTTTTTCGTTCTCCGGGATAGAACCTGGACGACCCGTCGAATCTCATCATCCCGGCCGATAACCGGATCGAGCTTTCCCATCCGGGCAAGATGAGTCAGGTCCCTGCTGAATCGTTCCAGTGCCTGATATTTTTCTTCGGGATTCGGGTCGGTGATCCGCTGGGTTCCGCGGATTTCCAGAAGAACTTTAAGGATCGATTCCCGGTTGACCCCTGCCTGATTTAGAATCCGCCCGGCATCCCCCTTTTTTTCATCTGATATGGCCAGCAGGATATGTTCAATACTCACATACTCATCTTTCATTTTGGATGCTTCGGAAAACGCCACCTCCAACACCGATTTTGCTCTTCCGGAAAGAAATGTTTCTCCGACACCGCTCACTTTTGGAAGCTGGTCTACGGCCATGAGAACATGACTGGAAACACTTCCCGGCGAAACGCCAAGTTTTCGAAGCATGGAAACAGCTACGCCTTCCTTTTCGCTTAACATGGATGCCAGCAGATGCTCAGGTTCGATCTGCTGGTTGCCGTGTTGAGCGGCAAGAGCCTGAGCGCTTTGAACCAGTTCCTGGGATTTTATGGTCAGCTTGTCAAATCGCATAACAACTCCTAATCTTTGAGTATTTTTCAGTTATTGATACTAATAGTAAACACTTGGAGATGGATGTCAAACACCGGATTCGGTAGACCAAAATAGAAAATAGTCTGGTTTTAATCCAACAGGGTTTGAAAAAAAGGACGGCCGGAGCCGATTTCAACCACCATGTCGTCCAGAAGATTGTCGGGGTTAAA
>JBFMEI010000277.1:0-3388 GCA_040753295.1 Thermodesulfobacteriota bacterium
TGGTATATCCGCAAAGAGATGCACTGGCCGGATTGGTTCCGTGGGCGGTATCCGGAACCAGAATTTTGGATCGGCGCTCCCCCTTTTTCCGGTGAAACGCGTGAATCAGAAGCATTCCGGAAAACTCCCCTTGCGCGCCGGCAGCCGGCTGAAGGGATACCGCATCCATCCCGGTGATTTCCGCCAGATACTGTTGAAGATCAAACATCAATTCCAATATCCCCTGACAAAAGAGTTCAGGAATCAGGGGATGGGCGGATGTAAAACCCGGGAGGGATGCCTGCGTTTCATTGGTTTTCGGATTGTACTTCATGGTGCATGATCCCAACGGATACATTCCGGTATCGACTCCGAAATTCCACTGGGATAGCCGGGTATAATGCCGGACCACATCCACTTCGCTCAACTGGGGAAAATCGAATCCGTCGGAGAGGGGTCGGTCGTCCAAATTAACACTCGGAACATCCCGGGCCGGCATTGAAAAGCCGCATCTTCCCTCTTTCCCTTTTTCCCACAACAGGGGTTCGTTTAAAATCAGACCCGTGGTGCCCGGCGATTCCGTCATGATGCCATCTCCTCGATCAGGATATCCATATCATTTTTCGTCTTGGTTTCTGTTGCACAGAACAGATAGGAATCGGAAAGCTCGGGATAAAAACCGGAGATGGGGAGTCCGGCGATAATCTTTTTTTTCATCAACCGGGTTCTCTTCTTTTTAAAATCAGACGGAAGAGTCACCACAAATTCATTGAATGTGGGCGAATTGAAGGAAATGGCAAATCCGGCATCAGTCATCCGTTTTTTCAGATACTGGCTTTTATCGAAATTCAATTGGGCAAGGTCGCGCATGCCGTGTTTACCCAAAAGTGCCATATAAATGGCGGATGCCAGAGCGCAAAGGCTGTTGTTGGTACAGATGTTGGAAGTTGCTTTTTCCCGCCGGATATGCTGTTCGCGGGTGGCCAGTGTCAGGACAAATCCCCGCCTTCCTTCAATGTCTTGTGTTTTTCCTACAAGCCTTCCGGGCATGGATCGAACATGTTTCATCTTTCCGGTAAAAATGCCCAATCCCGGTCCTCCAAAGGATTGGGGGATTCCAAGACTTTGTCCTTCTCCGCAGGCGATGTCCGCCCCCTCTCTTCCCGGGCTTTTTAAAAGACCGTACGCCAGTGGTTCCGTGAATGTCACGATAAAAAGCGCGCCGGTATCCCGGGCAGATTCGGCAAACGGACTCAGGTGTTCGATGCACCCGAAAAAATTCGGGGACTGCACCGCAATCGCCGCAAACTCATCTGCTTTGGAAAGAAGCGCCGTATCGGTGCACCCGTTTCCAAGAATGGGGATCTCTTTGATTTCATATCCGGTGGGGGACAGATAGGTTCCGGCAACCCGGCGGTAATTGGGATGAATTGCCTGTGAAATCAGGACGCGGTTTCTTCCGGTGACGCGTATGGCCATCAGCAGGGCCTCTGCAAACGAAGAAGCCCCGTCATACATGGATGCATTGGCGGTTTCCATTCCCAGAAGGCGGCTGATGAGGGTCTGGTATTCGTAGATGGCCTGCAGGGTTCCCTGGGTCATTTCGGGCTGGTAGGGAGTATAGGAGGTGACGAATTCACTGCGGTTAAGAAGCGAGTTGAGGGCTGCCGGAATGTGGTGCTCGTAGCTCCCGGCCCCGATATAACATTTATTCTCTGCTCCGGAACCGGTTTTGGATGAAAGGAGGCGCATATGATCATTGAGTTCCCATTCGCTTTTGGCCTCCGGCAGGTTGAGTCTCAGGCGGCAGCAGCAGTCTCCCGGAATTTCCGAAAAAAGATCATCCAGGGAACCCGCTCCGACCTCACGCAGCATCTGGGAGATCTCTGCTTCGGTGTGGGGAAGATATCGCATCATTTCAATCCGGAGAGCATGGCGAGGTAGGCGGATTTATCCATCAGTAAATTCAGTTCGTCCGGATCGCTGGGCTTGACGGTGATCATCCATCCTTTGTCATACGGAGAATGATTGACCAGTTCCGGCGCCGCCTCAAGTTCGCTGTTCGCGGTTTTGATAACTCCGCTGATCGGCATGTAGAGCTCTGAAACCGCTTTGACCGACTCCACGGTTCCAAACGTTTCTCCCTTGTGAAATACGGTATCGATCCTGGGGAGTTCCACATAAACGATATCCCCGAGCTGATCCTGTGCAAAGTCGCTGATGCCGATAAAAATATTCCCGTTGCTTTGCCGTGCCCATTCGTGGTCTTCGGCATATCGCACATCCTCGGGAAAGGTGAGTTCATCAATAGATTTCATGCATCCCCCTTTTGGTAATGATCCCTGGCTGCCGAAAGTTCGACCGAGCCGGATTCTTTATTCGGGATCCATTGAAAATCAATTGGATTCGGTCGGTTTTTTCAAACCGACCGATTAAAACTCGAAATCGATGGAGTATTTGATCAGGAGCGGCCGCCCCTTCCTCCTCGATGAAAGCCGCCGCGACGGCCGTCCGGAGATCCTGACCCCCGCTCTTCACGGGATCGTGCGGTATTGACTTTTATGGCTCGCTCCTGGAATTGGGTTCCGTTGAGCATATCAATGGCCTTCTGTAAATCGGCCTGATTTTCCATTTCGACAAAGGCAAAGCCTTTGGAACGGCCTGTTTCCCGATCTTTGATGAGTGCTACAGACTTGACTGGTCCGGCTTGTGAAAACAAGGTTCGAAGATCATCTTCCGTGGTCCTGTAAGCCAAATTCCCGACATAGAGTTTTGCTTCCATCCGTCTTTCCTTTACATTGATTTCCCGGCACCCTCAAAGCCGGAGTTAGAACAGACCTATCATATCATGGGACTTGATGTCATATGTTTATTATTTATGAAGGAGATTCATGAGTGCATTGAATGTCAACAGAAACCTAAGCAGGGATAGTCCTCAGATACATGGGCGGTTTTTGCGTCTGCCGAATTCGAATCATACCCGTTTCATTCAGTCGAACCTTCTGTCTTAATCGGCCAAAAAGATGAACGTGTTTTTCATCTGGTTCGTAGAATGTCACAACCGGTAATGGTTTGTCAAGATGATTGGAGCATGTTAAAAGAAAAAAAGGTTTTTCGCCGAAATGAAGAAGAAGTCTGAATCCGGGAGGAAATCGATGCCGTTGAAAATAGCAATCATCGGAGCAGGGCCAGGCGGCTACTGGGCGTCCGTCAGAGCCGCGCAACTGGGAGCGGAAGTGACCGTCATCGAGCGCGAAAAGGCGGGAGGAACCTGTCTGCACTGGGGGTGTATCCCTTCCAAAGTCCTGATTCACACGTCCAGATCTCTGGACATGTGCCGTCGCGCCAAAGAGCTGGGGATTCTCCTTCCTGAGGATCCCGGAATTGAGATGGGACGATTGATGCAGCG
>JBFMEI010000278.1:0-3383 GCA_040753295.1 Thermodesulfobacteriota bacterium
GATCCAGCTTCCTTCATAATGAAGCCAGCCGCTTCCACAGGATACATAAAACCAAGGATCTTGTGCCTTTTTGTATTCGTCCAGCCATTGCCTCCCGTCCGGAATTTTTTCCAGTTCGCCAACCTTCTGTTTCACCGAAGTGTCGCTTTTCAGAATCGAAGAGACACCGCGAAGGGATGTTGCAAGCCGCGCCAGGCTGCAAAGCTCTTCTTCGGGTCTGAACATGGAAACATAAGCTCCAGCAACCATTTTTCCGATTGCACTTTCACTGATTCCCGGAAAAAGTTTCCGAACCACATCGGCAAACATCAGGTATGCCAGATACGTCAGGTTGAGCATCTCAAAATGATATTGCCAGCCTTTGAACATCTGGTTCACCAGTTTGTCGAATGCTGCGATCAGGTCATAGGATACATAGCAACCGGTCGGGGCCGGAAAGACCTGATCGTCGGGGACAAATTTCGGGAGCTCAGAGGGAACGGTTACCGCAGCCATCTCCTTACCGAGGGCCTTGAATTTGGCAAGCCATTTGTCCCACAGCTCATCATAATGCTCAAATACATAAAAGACCCGTTTTCCGAAGAGTTCCGCCTTTTCTTTAATTACATCTTCCGGCGGAGGCGCAATGGCGCATATGTACATGTAACATCCGACCATCCGTTGAGCGATCCCCTGTGCCGGAGGAATGCAGAAGACGCGAGTGGTATACTGTGAAAGGGCGATCTGCCATGCTTCCTGGAAAATCAAATCCAGAGGAGGCATGGGCTCAGGAGCATGGATTTTATCTTGATACCAGAACTGCTGTTTTTCCCACTCGCCTCTGTCTATGGAAAAAAGGTGATGAGAAGGATACATTTCTTCCCATCCTTCAAGCCCTTGGGGAACCTTGAAGTCATGGGGATCCGGGAATCTGCCGATTTTTTCCTCTGCCATTTTTCCTCTCCTTCTTTTTAGGGTTGATAGAGCGGTTATATAGACGCGCCTACAGAACCTGCGCTTGGAGAAAACCCGGCATTCGGTATATCAGTATGAACAGAACCCTCTTTCAAATCAGGCCGGCAAGAGGAACCGATATATGGGATAGAAATGCATTTCGATCATATCTGTGGGATTAATGGACTTGTTGAAAATAAATGTCAATTTGATAATTTTTATGATTAATATAAATTTTATTTATATATCATTTTAAAACATAAAATATCTTTACCTGTAACATCTATTGGCATAAGATATCCGGAATGAAAACAGAGCGACCGGTTTAAAATGTCCATCGGATTTCTTTTTTAAATTCTCTTGTCATTATTTAATTGGAGAATGTGACGATACCTTTTGGGTATGTCTGGAAATACTCTTTTTTAGGATATCCATATGAATTTATTGTTTTTAACTTCCTTGTCGTTATTTAAAACGCTCATTTTAGGATATGATTAATCTGAACCACCTCCGTATCTTTTTTCATGCAGCGAAAAATCAGAATTTCACTATTGCTGCCAGGGAGCTTTTCATCACCCAGCCTGCAGTCTCTGCTCAGATCAAATCCCTTGAAAACGACTGTAATCTGACCTTTTTTAAAAAAAAAGGAAGGAAAATTCATTTAACCGATGAAGGAAAACATCTATTTAATTATGCCCAGAAGATCTTCGAATATGAACATTTGATCGAAAACGCCATTGAAGAATTGCGCGAGTTGAAATGCGGTTTGCTCCGCCTGGGAACAACCAAGGCATATGCGCGATATTTTATGCCGTTTATGATCAGCACGTTTCGCGAAAAATATCCCGGCATTAAAATCCAGCTTAATGAGGGGAGTTCTCTCGAAATGATTTACAGTCTACTGGATTTTAAAAATGAAATTGCCGTAATCGCCAGGGCAGAGGATCATCCGGAAGTGACATTTGTTCCCTTCAGCCAGGAAGAAATCGTGCTGATCCTGGCACCGGATCATCCGTTTGCCCGGAACAGCTCCATCTCTTTGCAGGAACTGGCCAAAGAGCCGATTATCATGAAAGAAGCAGGATCCGGGACACGGAAACGGATAAACGATCTCTTCTCTTTATCCGGGCTTACCCCGAATATCCTGATGGAGACCGGCAATGCGGAGTTTATTAAACAACTGGTGCAGCGCGGAGAAGGAATCTCTTTTATCGTCAAAGAGGCTGTTAAAAATGAGTTAAAGGAAAAAACACTTGCGACGATCAAGATCGAAGGGCATCGGCTCGAGCTGGATGTGAGCGTGGCATACCTTAAAAATCAACAACTGTCTCCTCCGGCAAGAGCATTTTTAAGCATATTGGATATGCTTTCACCCAAAGATTTGACATTAAAAGGGATCGGATCCCTCATGGCAAAATTATTGGCCGCCCGAAAGAGAAAGACTGAAATCATGAAAGATTCGAAAAGGAAATCAAAATGATCTTTGAATTGGATGGGAAAAAGCCGAAAATCGGGAAGAATGTCTTCATTGCACAGACTGCTGTGGTGATCGGGGATGTTGAAATTAAAGACGGAGCAAGCATCTGGTATGGCGCGGTGTTAAGAGGAGACATGGCGTCTATCGTGGTCGGAGAGAAGAGCAACATTCAGGATAATTGCAGCGTCCACACGGATTATGGAAATCCGGCACTCATTGGAGACTCTGTCACCGTAGGGCATAATTCAGTGATTCATGGATGCCTGATCGAAAAACAGAGTCTGATCGGAATCGGATCGGTTATTCTGACAGGAGCTCAAATCAAAACAGGAACCGTGGTCGCTGCCGGATCTCTGGTTAAGGAAAATCAGATCGTCGGTCCGAATCAACTTGTGGCCGGATCACCGGCAGCCGTGAAACGGGAATTGACTCCGGAAACTCTCAGTCTGCTTGAAAAACCCATCGAAAATTATCTTCATCTTTCGAAATATCATGCATCGCTCAAACCCGCCGAATAGAAGTTATTATGACGGAATCCACTTGAAAAAAACTTTTTCAGATCTGCAGGCCGTCCTTTTTGACCTCGACGGGACTCTAATCGATTCCATCGGGAGATACTTAATGGTCCTGAATACCGCTTTTCGAGAACTGAAAATCCCCCCGGTCTCTGAAAGACTTGCTTCAGAAGCGGTCAAAGAGGGGGATATCGATTGGGATATGCTTCTCCCTGATCTTCCACAGGAGAAAAAGCGTCAGGTCTGTGAAGCCCTCCCTCAAACCATTGCCGGCATCTATGATCGGGTATTCGATCATCGCATTTCCCTGATCCCAGGAGTTGAAAATGTAATCCCGGCATTATCGAATTGCGGATTCATGTTGGCGATTGTCACTTCAACCCCCAGAATCCATCTCAGTCCAAAACTTCATCCTCTCCATGAATCAAATCTGATCCGGTATTTCAGAGAGATCCTCG
>JBFMEI010000279.1:0-3377 GCA_040753295.1 Thermodesulfobacteriota bacterium
TGGCGGTCACGCTTTCAATCGATCCGTTAAACCAATAGTAGACGGGTTTTACGGTTTTTTCCCATTTCATCTCCCCTTTGATGCTGAGATAATCTTCTTTTCCGAATTCTCCGGTTGTTTTATACGGTTTTCCATCTTTGAGTTTTCCGGCCTTTGACCAGTCCCATACCATTTTAGTGGGATTAACCCTGGCAAATGCCGGAATATGGCAGGTCTGGCAGGCAACTCTATCCGTGTGGTCATTCGGTTTGGATCCGGCTTTGTGGGGAGTGCCGGTATGGCACGATTCGCACGTGATTTTTGCGATCAGGTCGTCTTCCACCAGACTTTTCCGGCTGGACGCCGCCGGGACCGTATAAACCCGCCCGGCAATATTATGGAGTTTGGTGGTGTGACACCGGGTGCACCGGAAATCCTGACCGTCGATTCCCATATGAACATCAAGTCCTTTATTCGGTTTTGTCAGAGAGGAATCAAGATCTCCATGCTTGACACCGTCTCCGCCTCCGCCGTAGAAATGACAGGATCCGCAGTTTTTACGACCCGGAAGGCCGATGCTCTGAGCTGCGGTCCGGATGTTCTCCTGAATCTCTTTGGCCAGCTCCACTTCTTCAGGATCTTTTGAAACCGAAAGGGCTTTAAGGTCCTCAAAGGCTTCTTCCAGGTTCAAATCCTTCTGGCCGTGGCAAACCAGGCAGTTGATGGAATCGAGGCCTTTGTTCCAGCTCGGATGGCAGGAAAGGCACCCTTTATCTGTCATCTTATTTGCAGAAATGCAGAAGTTGTTCAACGAATATCCTGCTTTTCCTCTGGTCTCATCGGCTTTCCATGTCCAGTGAATGCTCTGATGAAATTGACTCTCTGCTTCCGTGTGGCAGGACTGGCATGCTTTTGTAATTTCCGGGCCGGATTTAAAAGGCTTGCTGAGGACTTCCAGCCTGGAATGGTCTACCGTGATCCCTGAACGCTTGGCCTGGGTTGCCTGTCTTGCCATTTCACGGCCCGGTGCTTCCGGAGACGGGCTTGTTTCGACAGCGTGAAGCGGAACCGACACTGTAAAGAGCAAGATCCCCAGTGCCGTTATCCATCCCTTGATAAGGTATCGATAGTGTCGTGTCATGAACTGCTCCGATCGATTTGGGATTGGTTAACTGTTTACAATATATCAGTTTTTGGTTGATTTGACAATTTCGACAGACCCGTCTTTCTTGAATGTCATTCCAGCGTCGACATAGTAAACGTTTTTGAGTTCGGGACGAATGTCCTGGACCATGTAATAGGATTCGCCGGAACGGGCACCGGTTCCGCAGATAAAGACAATGGGCTTATCCGACGGTAATTCCTTGATCCTCTTTTTAAGCTGATCCACCGGAATGTTGAGGGCGGTTTTCAATGAACCGGCGGCAAACTCATCCGCATCCCGGACATCCACCAGAAAAAGGCTTTCGGGATTTTCTTTGATCAGTTTCTCGAATGATGAAATGTCGATACTCCCTTCCTCTTTTCCGGATTTCAATTTTTCAGGAGCTTTCTGGGAAACCCCGGGTTCTGAGGTTCCGAATTTTGCGACCCATTCGGGATATCCGGCCGAATATACCTTGACGTTGGAGTATCCCATTGCGATGGCTCTCTGGGCCGACTTGTGGCTGAGTTTGCACTGATAGCCTTCACAATAAAAAATCAGAAGTTTGGCTTTGTCCTGAGGGAGCTGAGTGGTCATCTGGTCGAATTCAGAGTCCGGAATACTGACCGCTCCGGGGATATGCCCTTTATCAAACTTGGTCCGTTTGGGCCTGGAATCGACCAGAAGCATATCGGTTCCGCTGTCGATCTGTTTTTTTACGTATTCCAGAGATACCGAGGCATAATGTCCGGGCTCTTTAATCCACCGGGGAAATCCTTCTGCAAAGACTTTGACATTGGTATACCCCAGTTTAACGGCTTTTTTAGCGCTGTTGTGGCTGAGTTTGCATTCCGTTCCTTCACAGTAATAGATAAGAAGCGCATCCTTATTTTTCGGAAGTTTTTCGATATGTTCATCGAATTCCGAATCCGGAATACTCAGCGCCATGGGAATATGGCCAAGGTCGTATTTGGCCCGCTTCGGTCTGGAGTCGATGATCATTACGGTTTCAGCCATGGGTACCTGAAGATGCTGTTTCACAAATTCGATATCCACGATATCGCCAAAGAACCATTCCGGTTTTTGAACATTATCCGCTGACCGGGCAATCCCTGTCTCCAGGGCCATCAAGAATCCGATGAATAAAATCATCATCCGTACTATTGTATGGTTTCGTTTCATAATCATCTCCATTTTCTGTTAAATTTCTTTCCGCTATTTGCACTTTGCGGGAGTTGGGGAATCAGAGGCATGATTGAAAAGGTATGCATAAATATCCCGAATCTGCTCAGGACTGAGGGCATTCCACTCTTCACGGCAACCGAATTCATCGAACTTTTTTTCCTTGAAAATCAGGGTCCATTCCGCCTGAGTGTGCGAATCCGGATTTAATTTCGGCTTGACGGATTCCACCGCACCTCGTGCTTGGCAGGCTTCATACACTTTACGATAGGTGTATTTCCCTTTTCTCAAGTTTCCGGTTTCAGTCGCAAAGAGCTGAGCTGAAAAGCCGATACCCACGACCAGTGCAGCCAGTAAAACGACTCCTTTTTTAACCATGACATTCTCCTTTCGTTTAAGACAACGGTTTATTTAGATCCGATTCGTGGAGCATCGGATATCTACCAGTTTTTTCCTTCTTAAAGCAAAAGGCATGCCATTTTCTGAATATTTTATAATATATTGATATAATTAGAATAAAATAAATTCACAACTTCTTGATGCCGGGTCGATTCTCTGATATGTTAACAGTGTTAAGTTAACATCTGAATCTTTCATGAAAATTTATGAGAAGTGGATTTGAAATATTACCCATGCTGCCGCGTTATTAAGAGGTTGCAATAGCAGACTATGGCTGACCCTTAAATGCCTTGCATCTGAAAGCCGCAAACGCGTGCAAGATTCAGGTAACAGTTTACAAATCAATCCGGGAGATCTTCATATCATGGACCTGGCATTGCATTGGAAAACCATCGTCAACACCCTTCAGGACGGCATACTGGTCGTCGATCCCAGAGGCATTATTCAGGCCATGAATCCGGCCGCAGAGCGGTTGACCGGATATCGGGCTGAGGAATTGATCGGCAAATCCTGCCGGATGCTGGATTGCACCGGGTGTGAAATTTTTGCAAAGGGGCCTGCTGAGCGATGGTGCGGGCTCTATGCCAGAGGGGATGTCCGGGCTAAAAAGTGTTTGATCACCAATAAGGAAAATCGGAGGGTGAACGTCATCAAGAATGCATCCATTCTGAGG
>JBFMEI010000280.1:0-3372 GCA_040753295.1 Thermodesulfobacteriota bacterium
AGTCTGATTCATGAAACTCCTGGGGAACTGGTCTATTCGATACCGGGTCACCGTCAACCTGGTCATGCTTTTTATCATTATTGCAGGGATTCTCGTGGCTCAGAAGATGCGAAGGGAAGTTTTTCCTGAATTTGCCCTGGATATGATTCATATCAGCGTGAAATATCCCGGATCGACTCCGGAAGAAACCGAGGAGGGGATCTGCATCAAAATTGAAGAGCAGATAAAAGGAGTGGAGGGGATTTCCCGGATTTTATCCTCTGCCGATGAAGGGATCGGATCTGTTACAGTTGAACTGGATGCCAGGGCGAAGCTCGCGAAGGTGATGGATGATATCAAAACCGAAGTGGACCGGATCGATACATTCCCTGAAGAGGCGGAGGAGCCGGTTATCCTTGAGGTTGTTCATCGAAATCCGGCCATCAGTATTGCTCTTTTCGGAGATGTTCCGGAACATCGACTGCGCGAGGCAGCCGAAAAGATCCGGGATGATCTTATCGACTCCGAGGTGATATCTCAGGTCGATCTGATCGGTGTCAGGGACTACGAAATATCGGTCAGGGTTTCTGAAAAGGATCTGCGTCGCTACGCTCTTTCCCTTGATGATGTTGCCCGGGCCATCCGATCATGGAGCGTGGATCTTCCCGGCGGGGTTGTGAAGACGGAGCAGGGCGAGATCCTGATCCGCTCCAAAGGTCAGCTTTATACCGGAGCCGAATTTGAGACGATTCCGCTTTTAAGCGACAAGGACGGAACCCTCATCCGCCTCGGACAGATCGCCCAGGTGGTCGACGGGTTTGAGGATAAGGATATTAAAACGCGGTTCAACGGAAAACCTTCGGCTCTGATTCAGGTTCAACGAACCAATCAGGAGGATATAGTCCGTATCTGCAGACATGTTAAGGCTTATGTGGAAAAGGAAAAGAACCGTCTGGGAGGTCAAATTGAGATTTCCACATGGCTCGACCTGTCGACCATGGTAGAGGAAAGAATCGATCTGCTGTTGAAAAACGGAATTCAGGGGATGGTGCTTGTTTTTATCTCTCTGGCGCTCTTTTTAAACCTGAGGCTCTCCTTCTGGGTTTCCATGGGGATTCCAGTCGCCTTTATGGGTGCATTCCTGGTCCTCGAATCCTTTGGGGAGTCCATCAACATGATCTCCCTGTTTGCATTCATCATGGCTCTTGGAATCGTTGTGGACGACGCCATCATCATCGGTGAAAATATTTATACCCATTTCGGAAATGGGAAAACACCCGTCCTTGCGGTTGTGGACGGACTGGCTGAAGTCGGAGTTCCGGTCATCAACACGGTCGCGACCACCATTGTCGCATTTATTCCCCTTTTGTTCGTTTCCGGGATCATCGGGAAGTTTATCGCCGTCATGCCCAAAGCCGTAATCGCCATCCTCTCGGTTTCCCTTGGCGAAGCGCTGATCATCCTGCCGGCGCACCTTGCACATGCCCTGACCGGGGGGGAATCGAGGATGGGAAAGATTCAGCGTTGGCATGAAGAGCTGAGGAAACGGATCGAATCAGGGCTGAGAGCATTTATCCATGGATTTTATACCCGGATGATCGATTATATTGTCAAGAACCGGTATTTCACCTTTGCCGTCGGCCTCGGAGTATTAACGATCAGTATCGCCGCAGCAAAGGGAGGATATATTCCGTTTGTATTTTTCCCAAAAGGGGAGAGCAATTGGATTATTGCCGAATTGGCATATCCGCTGGGGACTCCTTTTCATTCGACCGAAAGAGCCATCGAAAGAATTGAACAGAGCGCATCCGGCCTTAATGCACGCTATGGAAATGGGTTAAGCGGAAAGGATATAGTCGTCAATACGTTTTCAATGGTCGGCCGGATTCCCAGACGGGATTGGAAACCCGGTGAAACCGGCAGCCATGTGGGACAGGTCTGGATAGAACTGATCTCATCGGAAAACCGGCCTGATATCTCCGTAAACGAGGTTCTGAACCAGTGGCGGAGGAATGTCGGGGAAATCTCCGGAGTCGATTCACTGATTTTTTCAACCCTTGAGGGCGGGCCGGCAGGAAGTCCCATTGAAATCCAGATCGCCGGAAACGATTTCGATCTGCTTCAGGGAGCGGCTGAGGAATTGAAGCTGGAAATTGCAACCTACCCCGGAACTTTTGACATCGCCGATAACTTTAAACCCGGAAAAGTGGAGAGGCAAATCCGTATTAAAGAAAGCGCCAGATCTCTTGGAATCACCATGGGCGATATCGCCCGGCAATTGCGCCAGGCGTTTTATGGTGATGAGGTCCTGAGAATTCAAAGAGGGAAGAACGATGTCACAGTCCGGGTCGGGTATGATGAGAACGACCGGAGAAGAATTTCAGGGATTGAAGAGATGCGGATCCGTACCGGAGACGGGAGAGAGATACCCCTTGAAACCGTTGCAGATATCCATCCGGGCAGATCGTATGCCGCGATTTCAAGAATCGATCGAAAGCGGGTTATCACGGTAAGTTCGGATATTGATGAAGCCGTATCGAATGCCGGGCAGATCGTCTCCGGATTAAGTGCATCCTTTTTACCGGGACTCAAGGAAAAGTATCCGGGCATCACCCTTGATCTGGAAGGCCAGGAAAAGCGGACCCGGGAGTCTCTGGAAAGTATTCAGAAAGGGTATCTGTTCGCCCTGATGGGTATTTTTCTACTTCTGGCCACCCAATTCCGCTCTTACGTTCAGCCGGTGATCATTATGATTGCGATTCCATTCGGGTTGATCGGTGCCCTGGTCGGGCATCTTATTTTCGGAATGCAGTTTACCATGATCAGTATTTTCGGTGTGGTGGCCCTTTCCGGGATCGTGGTCAACGACTCACTGGTTCTCATCGACTTCATTAATAGAGCCCATCACGAGGGAATGGAGATCGAGGAGGCGGTGAAAGAATCCGGAAAATCAAGGTTTCGAGCAGTGCTGCTGACCTCTCTGACAACCATCGCCGGTCTTCTGCCCCTTCTTTTTGAGAGAAGTTTCCAGGCTCAATTCCTGATTCCGATGGCTGTGAGCATCACCTTCGGGCTTCTCTTTTCAACCGTTCTGACCCTTTTGTATGTTCCGGCCGTCTATCTGATCGTAAGAGACGGAGACCGCTTCATTCGAAAGAAAATTTTTTCCAGATAGTAGGTTCTGTGATGGACGAATCGATCGATTCCGTATGATTCTCATGATGCTTCAGCCATGAGAGTCGATATGGGGACCAGCCGGATCTTTTCCCGGATATGGTAAATGGTTTCCTGCAACACATCAAAGGTGACGTCATGGGGATGGGCGATGCCGATGGCAACACCGCGTTGAAGGGCTTTGTCTAATAGGGCATTGATTTGTTCCAGGATAAAATC
>JBFMEI010000281.1:0-3352 GCA_040753295.1 Thermodesulfobacteriota bacterium
CCTGCTGCTGACTCCTGAAAATTCCACCGGGCTCCATTTGAAGCTTTTAGCAAGAATTTCAAGGTTGTTAAAAAAAGATCCGTTTAAAAACAGACTGATGACGGCATCGGATTCAAATGATATCCTGACCGCCATCCAGGAAGAGGATGAAGATTTCTAGGCAGGTCCACGATCCGTCTCCGGGAATTCTTTATCATGACCAGGCTTAAAATATTTATCATTACAGGGCTGTCAGGATCCGGAAAAAGCATCGCGTTGAATGCATTCGAAGACGCCGGTTTTTTCTGTGTCGATAATCTTCCGGTAACGCTCCTTCCCAAATTTTTGGAACTTCCCATTGAAAACGACCCGGAAATCGCCGGACTCGCCTTTGTCATGGACGTGCGGGAGAAAACGTTCCTCTCCTCCTATGCCCCGGTACTTGAGTCATTGAAGCAGAACGGATACAATTTTGAAATCATCTTCCTGGAGGCGGATGAAAAAGCATTGCTTCAACGCTTCAGCCTGACCCGCAGACAGCATCCTTTATCAAAAGATAAAAATCTTCTGGAGAGTATTCGCGCTGAAAAAGTTCAACTGGAAGGACTTAAAAAAGAGGCCGGAATCATTCTCGATACGTCCGGATTCAACATTCATGAACTGAAAAACGCCGTTTTCACCATCACCAAAAGATCGGAAAGCCCTGCAACGCTTCATATCCATGTTCAATCCTTCGGATATAAATATGGAATTCCCATTGAAACCGACCTTCTCATCGATGTCCGCTTTCTGCCCAATCCTTTTTTTGTTCCGGAACTCAAACCCCTGGATGGTGAAACGCAAGAAGTGAGAAACTATATTCTCGAATATCCTGTCGCCCAGCAATTTATGGTAAAATATCTGGATTTGCTTGACTACCTGATCCCGTTGTATGAAAAAGACGGCAGGTCATATTTGACCGTTTCTGTGGGGTGTACCGGAGGCCGCCACCGATCCGTGACCATTGCGCGGGAAATATTTGAGCATGTCAGAAAAAAAATCAAGGAGATCAAGATCACCCATCGGGATATTGACCGGTAGATCCCCGGATTTTTTCCCCGCTGATTCAAGATCGGATGCAGCGGAAATGATCACAAACCGAATAACATGTCTGCGGAGATAAAACCATGATCGGAATCGTCATTGTCACCCATGGCCACCTGGGAGAAGCCCTGATCGACGCTTCTGCGTTTATTCTCGGAAACAAGCCCGAATCCACGGTTTCCGTATCCATCAACCTGAACGAAAATACGGATACGCTCAGATCCAAGATCGGAAAAGGAATAAAGAGTGTGGATCAAAAAAAGGGAGTCCTGATTTTAACAGACATGTTCGGCGGTTCTCCTTCAAATTTAAGCTATTCTTTTCTGGAAGAAGGACGCATCGAGGTTTTATCCGGAGTGAATCTGCCCATCGTGATCAAAGCGGCCGAAGCCAGGAAAACCATGGATTTGAATCAATTGGGCACCTATCTCGAGTCATTCGGTAAAAAGAGCATTACCTTGGCAAGTGCCATTCTGAAAGGAAATAAACGAGGATAATTACTGCAAGGAGGAAAAATGCAAATCAGGCTGGGGATTAACGGGTTCGGTCGAATCGGACGGATGGTTTTAAGGGCGGCATTGAAAAACCCTCAAATCGATGTGGTGGCGCTGAATGATCTTACGGATGCGGCGACCATGGCCCATCTTCTCACTTATGATTCCGTTCATGGGAAGCTCAACCATGAAGTCGCGGTCAAAGAGGGTGCCATTGAAGTCGCAGGGCATTCTGTGACGGTCACCTCTATTAAAGACCCCGCACAACTCAAATGGAGAGACCTCGGAGTCGATATTGTCGCCGAATGCACCGGTCTGTTCACTGACCGGGACAGCGCCTCCAAGCACCTGACCGCAGGCGCTCGCAAAGTCATCATTTCAGCTCCGGCAAAAAATCCGGACATCACCCTGGTGATGGGCGTCAATTCAAACCGGTACGACCCGAAAATCCACCATATTCTCTCAAATGCATCCTGCACCACAAACTGCCTGGCACCGGTGGCCAAAGTGATTCTTGAAAACTTCGGAATCAAGTCCGGATTGATGACGACCATCCACTCCTACACCGGGGATCAGCGGATTCTCGATTTTCCCCATAAAGACCTGCGCAGAGCCAGGGCCGCCGGTCTGTCAATGGTTCCCACAACCACCGGAGCCGCAAAAGCGGTCGCCCTGGTGCTTCCGGAACTTGACGGAAAACTGCATGGACTTGCCATTCGGGTTCCGACACCGAATGTATCTCTGGTCGATTTTGTGGCCGTCATTGAGAAACCCGGGGTTACGGTTACCGAGATCAACAGCGCCCTGAAACATGCCGCGGAAGGTCCTTTGGATACTATTCTTTCCTATTGCGACAAACCCCTGGTTTCCGTCGATTTCAACGGCTCAACCTATTCTTCCATTGTGGACGCCCAGACGACTCATGTCATCCAGAATATGGTCAAAGTGCTTGCATGGTATGACAATGAGGTCGGTTATGCCACACGGATGGTCGATCTGGCGGCCATGGTCGGCGAGCAATTATAAATCCATCAGTCGCACATAATAACTCATCCAACAAACACGGAGAAGGGTCATGCAAAAACCGATCCCCCTTATCGCCGGAAACTGGAAAATGTATAAAACAGTCCCGGAAGCGGTTGAGGCGGCAAAACGACTCGTCTATACCTCAGGGAATTATGCGGATACGGAGATTCTGATCGCTCCGCCATTCATATCACTTTTTCCGGTATTTGAAGTCATCAAATCGAGCAGGATCCTTCTCGGTGCTCAGAATGTGTTCTGGGAAAAAGAAGGGGCGTTTACCGGAGAAATCTCCGCATCCATGCTTCGATCCGCCGGTTGCCGGTACGGTATCGTCGGACACTCCGAACGGAGGCAGTATTTCGGTGAAACCGATGAAACCGTCAATAAGCGCATCCGATCTCTATTCCAGGAAAATCTGACTCCCATTTTCTGTATCGGCGAGACAGAATCCCAGCGCGAATCCGGAAATACATTTTCAGTACTTGACAAACAGATTCGAATTGGTTTAAAGGATATGGTTTTGAATAGACCGGATGCGCTGGTGATTGCCTATGAACCGGTTTGGGCGATTGGAACCGGAAAAACCGCAACCGCAACCCAGGCTCAGGAGGTGCATCAATTCATCCGGAAGATGCTGGAACCCATGTTCGGTATTCAGACAACCGCCCGGATCCGGATTCTTTACGGCGGGAGCGTGAAACCGGAAAATATTTCGGAACTCATGTCCATGCCGGATATCAACGGAGCCCTTGTGGGAGGGGCGAGTCTGA
>JBFMEI010000282.1:0-3348 GCA_040753295.1 Thermodesulfobacteriota bacterium
TCCATTATCCGCCAGGAGCAGATCAACGATATGCTCATGCTGGATCCGTGGAAACGATTTCAACGGATCGGAGAACTGTTGACCCTTGTCGGCTCAGATGGACTGGCCGGATCTCTTCGGGAAAAAGTCGATCCGCTTTTCCGCCGGTATCTTGACTTTCTTATTCCCCAGGGGGAAGGAACCCTTGAGGTCATATCCGAAAACGGAAAAAACGGACTGGAAATCGAGGTTACGCTTCCTGGGAACCGGAAACGGAAAGCTCACCAGCTTTCCGGAGGAGAAAAATCAATTGTGAGCCTTGCTCTTAAGCTGGCTGTCTTTGACCGGTTTGAAAGCCCTTTTTATCTGTTTGACGAGGTGGAGCCGGCACTGGATTATACCAACCATAAATCCATGCAGGCCCTTCTGAAACAGGTGGCTGCATCCCGGCAGCTCATCATGATCACCCACCTCAGAAGCACGGTGGAGCTCGCCAACACCGTGCACGGAGTCAGAACCCGATGGGACGGCTCCTCGTTTATGAAATTCTATTTTGTCATGAATGAGCGGCTGTTAAGACTTTACAAGTGCTGCTGAATTTGGATTTCGGAGCCGGTTAAAACGCTCAGATACGGATGCATTCCTCCAGATCCTGAAGAGTTTTTTTTCCGTCGATTCCCCACCCGATAAATGCGAGGCGGGTCTCGGGCTCTCCTTCCCAGGTCGACCATTCTGATTTGCCGCCTACGAAATTGAGCATAAGAACACGGTCCATGAAACGGACCAGCCCCTTGACCCGGAATACTTCCCACGGGAGCTGATTCAGAAACTCCCTGAAGCAGGTCTCATCAAATGCCTGTCGGCTTCGAAATGAAAAGGAAACAAAATCGGTTGCAGCCACCGACTCCGCATGATCATGCTCTTTGGAGTCGTCATGAGAATCTTCGCGGATTTCCTGGGTCGATGGAATGGCGGTCAGAGCAGTTGCTTTGAAAAATCGAATCGGTTTAATGAAAACGCTTTTGGGTCTGGGTTCCATCCAGAGGGTTTCCGGATCGACGGCACAGTGAAGGGTGGGGATCACCTGGGATCCTGGAAAGGCTTCATGGATTTCCTTTAAATAGACGGGGACTTCATCCTTTTTTAACAGATCGATTTTATTGAGAAGAATCAGGTTCCCCATCTCAAGCTGGTTGAAGAAGAGGGGTCCGAATGCATCCCGCGCCCCCCAGTAGTCGGCATCTAAAACCGTGATGATTTTTTTAAGGGCCATACACCCTTGAAACCTGGGTTCATTCAGGACTGCGGCGATCGATTTGGGATCTGAAACCCCTGAAGTTTCAATCAAAATACGCCGGGGTTCGAATTGATCCCATATCCGGGACAATGTCTGACGCAAATCGTTGCTGAGGGTGCAGCAGATGCATCCGGAGGTCAGTTCGATGATATCCGAGCCTGCATTTTTAAGGAGCAGGCCGTCAATCCCCACATCTCCGAATTCATTCACCAGGATCACGGTCTTTGAAAGATCGGTTTCCCAGGAAAGGATCCGTCTCAGGAGGGTGGTTTTTCCGGATCCCAGAAAGCCTGTTAAAACCATGACATGGGCTTTTTCCGGGTTCTGACCTGAGCTCTTTTTTTCCAAGGATTCCATATCCGCTCACAACACCAGGATTCTCTATTTTTCTTTATACGGCGATGGTAACAACCTGATAGCAACGCAAGCAGCGCTCCGCTTCGGCAACCGCCTCTTTTGCTGAAAATCCTTTCTCAACCTCGTCAAAATTCGTTTTTCGGATTTCCGGAGGGATGGATTGAGGGTGCAGCCGCTTCCGGGGTTCGACCTTTCGGATCTCTTCCTTGGGATCAAAGACCGGAAAGGATTTAAACAACCGGTCAAAATAGTATTCCGGCTCATGGGTCAATGGAAGGCGGTTGATCATCCGGTCGATGCTGAACGCTGCTTTTCGCCCCCCGGCACAGGCGGTGATCAAGGCGTCCGGGCCTGTTTCACAATCTCCGGCGAAGAAGAGCTTGGGCCGGCTGCTTTGCTTGGTATACTCATCCACGACAATGGTGTGCCATGAGGTGGTTTTGATATCGCTCTCCCCTTCCAGAAAGGAGAGATCGATCTGCTGGCCGATGGCTGAAATGACCGTATCGCATTCAAAGATAAAATCAGAACCTTCGATGGGCGTGGGTCGGGGTCTTCCGCTTTTATCCGGCTCACCGAGCTTCATACGGATGCACCGGATACCGGTGATCTTTCCGTCTTTGGCCATAAGCTTTACCGGAGCTGTTAAAAAATCAAAGTGAACCCGCTCCTCTTCAGCATCCCGGATTTCAGAATGATCCGCAGGCATTTCCGCCCGGGTTCTCCGATAAATCAGATGAAGACTCTCTTTTTTCATGCGCAGGGCGGATCGGATGCAGTCGATGGCCACATTACCTCCGCCGATGACCGCCACTCTCTTTCCTTCAGGAAAGGGATCTATCCCATCGTTGATCTTTTTAAGATATGCCAATCCGGGAAAAAATCCATGATATCCTTGATCTTCTCCCTCAATCCCCAGGGGAAGGCTTTTCTGGGCGCCGATACCGATGAAAACCGCGTCATAGTCGGCCTCCAGCCGGGAGAGGTTGATCTCTTTTCCGATGACCTGATTGTATTGAAAGGCAACTCCCATTTTTTTAACAGCATCGACTTCTTTTTGAAGTACAGGACGGGGGAGCCGGTAGTCTGGAATTCCCACAGCCGACATCCCTCCGGGTTCTCCGAGTTTTTCAAAGAGAGTTACCGCATGCCCTTTGGAAGCCAGGTGAAACGCACAGGTGATTCCTGCAGGTCCGGCTCCGACCACCGCGACTTTTCCGGTGACCGGGGATGGGGTGATCCCGCACACCGGCTCTTTTCCCTCAGTTATTTCATGATCCGATACGAAGCGCTTGAGGGCTTTTATGGAAACGGGTTCGTCCACCAATCCTCTCCGGCAGCGGGTTTCACAGGGTCTGAAACAGACGCGTCCGACAGTTGCGGGAAGGGGAAGCTTCTGGCGGATGATCTTGAGAGAATCTGAAAACTTGGTATCTTTAATCAGTTCGATATATTTGGGGATATCAAGATGAATGGGGCAGGCATCAATGCATGGGGCTGTCAGAGTGGAATAGTATCTGCCCCGGGTGACGTCTTTTTCTCCTTTGGCTGCCCTGGAAATGTCATCACTGAAATATTTCAATGCTTCCAGAAAAGGGTTCGGTCCGATTTTTCCGATGCTGCATTTGGCATTTCCCACAATGGCTTCTGCGGCATTTCGAACAAACTCCAGATCCTCGTCGGTTGCCTCTCCCTTGGCCACATCCTGAAGGACC
>JBFMEI010000283.1:0-3337 GCA_040753295.1 Thermodesulfobacteriota bacterium
CTTTTTGAGGCTCTCTCATTAAAGAATTTCAATATTTCTAATCTGACCAATAAAAATATCATTGTATTAAAAAATCTTCAAGGAATCATTCATCAAGTGAAAGGAGCGACGCTCTATCAAATCGACGGGCTCACTCTTTTGGGGGAGCCGACCGAGGAGACAACCATTTCAATTATCAGCAAAGAAGGGACTTCTTCAGGGATTCCCTCGCGCATTGAAAAGGACAACAAGCTGAAAGGAACCAAGCGGATCATTGTCAGTGACGGGAATGTTTATATCGGCAAAGGACGAAAAGACGGGAGAAGCATCCTGATCATTCCGATCATCTCGCCGTCACATACCTCGCTCAATACCATTCAATATCTGTATCTGATGGAGGTCTCATTCAAATCAGACGTCCCCCTGGCCGACAAAATCAAAGCGCTTGGAGGAAAATACGAACGGATCAAGAATATCGTTCAGGAAAACAGCCTTGTCTGGGAAGATGGGTTCTTGGACCGGATGGCGATGGAAGAACTCTTTGGAAGTTCAGCAGAAAAAATCGGAGAAAAAATCACAGCCTCCGGCGGGATCTGATTCAGGTTTTTTCAAATTACGGCATCCCGTGCGATGATTTCCCCATCCAAAGGCGGAGGAATTTGAAATCGACCTCGGATCCAATCAACCGCAGCGGTTATCAACTTTTCTGATCCTGATCCGATAAAGATTTTCGCCATTTCCCAAGTCCCCTCCGATTTCAGAATCCCCTTCAGCTCTTCTGCCGCATCATCCCTCCATATATGGAGAAGGGCCTGGACGCCATAGGAAGCCCTTTGTTCATCCGGGTTTCGAAGATCGGACAAAAGAAGGCTTTTAACCTGATCATCATTCAGATCATGAAGATTTTCCGGACTGCCGGCGATCTGATATCGGATTTTTTCATTTAAATTTCCCGGGTGCCAGGATAATCTTTCAAGCGCTTCTGCAGCACGCCGACGAACCGGCCAATCCGAAAGCGCATCGACCAGGGCGGGAATGGATTTAAGATCATGGATCCGGCCCAGAGCTTCCACCGCGATGTACCGGATAATCGGATCCTTCCCTGAAGCAGCGGTGATAAGAGCCGGCAAAACCCTCCGGTCGGCCATTTTGCCGAGAATCCTGACGGCTCTCCAGGATCGCTCCGGATCCTCTTTGCCCGCCGTTTCAATCAGCGGCAGAACAGACGGAGTCCCGATATCCGTCAACACCTGAACTGCATTTTCAGCGGCTTCCAGATCCGGATCCGCCAGGAATGCGATGAGAAACGGGACTGCTGACAGTCCCAATCGCGTCAGCAGCATAACGGATTTCAGCTTTTTTCCCTCATCTTTATCGCCAAGAAAAGGAAGCAACGCTTCTGCGGACGGCGCTCCGATACCTATAAGGGCTTCAGAAGCCAATTCACCCGTCTGAGGGTTATCTTCCATTGCTATTTGAATCAGAGGAGTGACGGCCGGCTTTCCGATTTTGATAAGGGCTTCCAGAGATGCCTGCTGCAATCCGAAATCGTCACTCCCCATCGATTTCAACAGAACCGGAACAGCCCGCTTATCGCCGATATTTCCCAATACAGTAGCGGATGGGATCGCTCTTTGCGGGTCTGATTTCTCCAGGGTTTCCATCAACGGATCAACAGCAGATTCGCCGATCGCCGATAATGTTTCCTGCACCCGGCTGCTTATAACCCCATTTCCTTCCTCGAGAATTTCAATGAGAAACCGGACAGCGGGAGACCCGATCTTCGATAATGTTTCAGAAACTGCCGGATAAAAATCATCCTCTCCGTTTTTCAACTCCTCGATGAGCGGCACTACTGCAGGAGCTCCGATGGCTGTCATGACCTGTATGCACTTTTTCCGGATTTCGGGATTTGAACGTTTGGCTTCTTCGATCAATCCCGGGACTGCAAGGGGACCGATTTCAACCAGAGCTGCAAGAGCTGTCTCCCCGGTCAACGAATCGGTATCCATCAATTTTTCGATGAGTGTCGGTACCCCCCGAGGGTCCCCGATTTTCCCCAATGAATTCATTGAGAGTCGAGCAATCTCTTTATCAGGATCGCTTAAAAGCAAGATCAAATATGAGGTTGCCTGCCATCCGATTTTAGCCAGAGCATCCGGGACAAGATACGGCACCGAAGATGTTTTTTCTTTCAGCGCATCGATAAGCGCATCGATGCTTCGGATGTCTCCAATCTCCCCTAATGCGATCACGGCAGCCATTCGAACTTTATCCGGAAAAGACTCCTTTAATACCCCGATTAGAGGAATTACAGCCCTTGGATCGCCGATTCGACCCAGCACTTCCGCAGCCGACTGTTGAACGTCCGGATTATGGTGTCTCAGGAATCCGATCAGGGGTTGAACCGCTGTTGATCCATACTTCACCAGACCTTTTTTCAACAGATATCGGACGGCAGCATCCGGGTGATTCAACCGGGCTGCCATGGGCGTAATTGCACCTGCGTTATCCAGACTGGTCAATGCAAGGATACTGCTTTGCATCACGTTCTCATCTTGATCTTCGAGAAGCGCCAGCAATATCGGTAAGGATGCGGGTTCTTTGATCCGAGCCAATCCATCAGCTCCGGCCCGCCGGACATCAGGAGACGGACTCCGGCTTTTCAAGACCAGGTCCGGATACGCCGCCGTACATCCATGAACCAATAACAGGGGAAGGATCAAAGCCCGGAAGGAATGTCCAATGGATTCCCGGAGATTACAAATTCGAAAAGATGTCATTCATCCCTCATCGATTAATACCCATTCACAGGATCGCATTGTCTCTATTGATAAACAGGTTCCAATGTCAATGGAAAACCGCTTCAATCTCTTGATGGTATTTCTTTTTGATCTTGATAATACTCCTATTTCCATCTAAATTAGAGCGTATGGGGTATGTCTTTGAATTTATTGATGCTGTCAATTATGAACGCCGGTTGTCCATCTCCAAAAACCGGTTTGCGCTGGATTTGGAGTGCCGGATACTGAATACCCTCCTCAATCCGGCACGGCGGGAAACCCTTCTCGATATCGGATGTGGAACCGGCTCGGTCCTTCTTTTTCTTTTAAATCAGGGCCTTCAGGTAACCGGAATCGACCCTTCTCCATATATGCTGGATATTGCAAAAAAAACCGTGGGAAACCGTGCTGATCTGCATCGGGGGTTTGCAGAAGATCTTCCCTTTGAAGATAATTCCTTTAATTACACCTCCCTTTTTACAACTCTCGAATTTGTGAATGATCCTCAAAAAGCCCTTGAGGAAGCCTTTCGAGTTTCCAAGGATAAGGTATTTATCGGCGCATTAAACCATTAC
>JBFMEI010000284.1:0-3332 GCA_040753295.1 Thermodesulfobacteriota bacterium
ATAACATTTCCTTCCTGATCATTGAAAAGATCGTCAGGTCGATAAATACAGGTGCGTCTTTTCACACTTCATGCTAATATATCCCATTTCGTTTTTTTCTTTTCCCTGAAATCGTTTTATCAATTAATGAGTTTCGGATAAAATAAGTCATGGGCGAACGGGTTCTGCTGGTTGATGACGAAGAAGGAATCCGCAAGGTGCTGGCCATATCTCTGACCGACAGCGGATATGATGTACTGGTTGCGGAAAACGGAGATCAGGCATTGGATCTTTTCCGGGAAAAACAGCCTGCCATTGTTTTAACCGATATCAAGATGCCGGGGATGGACGGTCTTCAACTTCTCGAGATGGTAAAAAAAGAGTCTCCCGAAACCGAAGTGATCATGATTACCGGCCATGGGGATATGGATCTAGCCATTAAAAGTCTTAAGCATCAGGCGACTGATTTTATCACCAAACCGATCAACGATGATGTTCTGGAAATCGCATTACGGCGAGCCCGGGAACGGATTGAAATGCGCGGCCAGATCAGAGCCTATACGGAAAATCTTGAAAATCTGGTTTTGGAAAAATCCCAGCGACTGGTTGAACTGGAGAGAGAGATGGCGGTCGGGCAGGCACTGGAAGGTCTTTCTTCGGCATTTCGAGATATCGCTGGAGACCTGGATGGGCGGGGGGCAGGGATCAAGTATTTCAATGAAATGCCGTGTTATGTCTCCATTCACAGCCGGGACCTCAAGGTCGTTGCAACCAATCAGCTTTATATGAAACGCCTGGGGCCGATGATCGGAAAATCGAGCTGGGGAGTCTATCGAGAGAACCCATACTCGGCGGAGACCAGCCTCGTGAATAAGACCTTTAAGACAGGGGCCGGGCAGCGCGGCAGGGAGATCATCCGTTATCGAAACGGAGATGAAGTTCCTGTGATCGTGCATACGGCACCCATCCGGAATCGTGAAAATCAGGTGGAACTTGTTCTGGAAATAGCAGCAGATGTGGCAGAGATCGAACGCCTGCAGGAAGAATTGCGGACAACCCGGAAGCGATACCAGCAGCTCTTTGACGAGGTTCCGTGCTATATTTCGGTTCTGGACCGGGAATTCAGACTGGCCGCGGTGAACCGAAGGTTTAAAGAGGAATTCGGAGAAGAGATCGGCGCACCTTGTTTTGAGATGTATCAACCCAGAAGCGTGCCTTGCGACAATTGCCCGGTAGCAAAAACATTTCAGGATGGAAATTCCCACCATGCTGAAATGTCGGTGGTTTCAAAGACTGGAAAAAAATATACGGTTCTCGTCTGGACGGCTCCCATTCGAAATACATCCGGTGAAATCATTCATGTCATGGAAATGATGACCAATATCACCGAAATCCGGCAGTTGCAGGATCACCTCTCCACCCTCGGACTCCTCATCGGCTCTCTTTCCCATGGGATCAAGGGGCTTTTGACCGGTCTCGACGGCGGCATGTACCTTCTCGGTTCAGGATTTGCAAAAGAAAATGAAGAGCAGATTAAGAGAGGATGGGAGACCGTCACGCTTATGGTGGAGCGAATCCGCAGCATGGTTCTCAATATCCTTTACTATGCCAAAAAGCGGGAACTTGCCCTGGAGCAAACGGATATTCTGGAGTTCGTTCGCGAAGTCTCCATGACGGTAGAACCGAAAATGAAAAAGCATGGAATTCGGCTGGAGATTAAAGTCGATCCGGATTTGGGCAGTTTTACTGTGGATCCAAACGCGTTCCGGGCATCTCTCATCAATATTCTTGAAAATGCGGTGGATGCCTGCCTGGACGATACCCATAAAGCAGATCATCAGATCGAATTCAGCACCATGGCAAACAGAGATTCTGTCGTATTTGAAGTCCGGGACAATGGAACCGGAATGGACAGAGAGACTCAGGAGAACCTGTTTACACTCTTTTTTTCCACCAAGGGGAAAAGCGGAACCGGATTGGGGCTTTTTATCTCAAACAAAGTCATCGAGCAGCATGGAGGAAAAATCGAAGTTTTCAGCGAGCCGGGAAAAGGGAGCCGATTTCAGATCAACATGCCGAGGCAGATTTCAGGACTAAAAGAACCTTCTGCAGCATAAGTCCGGTATCGCGCTGCCCGTCATTTTCTGACCGTGATGGTATTTTTCACATTTTAAAGGTACGCGAATATGAATCAGACACTCGTCGAACAATCGATTGCTCTGGCCGAAACCTGGCAGAACAGAGCCAATGAGCTTTTGACCCATGAAGAGAAGGGGATTCAGGAGCAGATGCTTCGGCTGGTCACCCATCCCATGGACAAGGTGGTTTTAACCAAGTTGATCGACCAGAGTTTCCGGTCTGAAAATCCGGCACGGGTCGCCGATCAGGTGGGGTATCTTCTTCGGTCTTTCGGAGTTCCGGATTTTTTTTCCAGGGTCGAAAAGGTGCTGGTACAGATGTTTCTTGGATTAGGAAGATATTTTCCGGCCTTTTCGGTTCCCAAGATCATCGATAAAATGAGACACAGCAGCAGCCGGGCAATTATCTCCGGAGAGCCTGAAGCCCTCCTTGCCCATCTTCAAAAACGCAGAAAACAGAAAGTTCGGATGAATCTCAATCATCTGGGGGAGGCGGTCCTTGGTGAGGGAGAAACCCGGCATCGCCTGAAATCCTACCTGGATGACCTTGAAAACCCTGAAATTGAATATCTCTCCATCAAGATCTCAACGATTTACTCCCAGATTGCTTCTATTGCATTTGACCATTGTGTAGAGATCTTGAAAGAACGCCTCTCAATCCTTTTCGAAGCTGCCGGAAGAAACGGGTTTATCCGCTGGGACGGGCGCCAGGTTCCCAAATTCATCAACCTGGATATGGAGGAATATCGGGATGTTGAAATTACCGTTGAGGCGTTCCGAAAGACTCTGGACCAGGAAAGATTTAAACGCACATCCGCAGGAATCGCACTTCAGGCATATCTGCCGGACTCATTTTCAATTCAGAAGGCGCTGACCGAATGGGCAATGGATAGGGTCAGCGGCGGAGGAGCGCCCATTAAGATTCGAATCGTTAAAGGGGCGAATATGGAGATGGAGATGGTGGAGTCCGCCATCCATAACTGGCCCCTGGCGCCCTATGATAATAAACTTGAGGTGGATGCGAATTTCAGGCGGATGGTGGAATACGGGATGGATCCCCGCCGCATCCATGCCGCTCATCTGGGGATCGCTTCTCACAATCTTTTTGAGTTGGCTTATGCTTACTCCATTGCCCGGAGGGAAAACGTCGCCTCAAATTTTTCGTTTGAAATGCTGGAAGGGATGGCTGATCATGTTCGAAGGGCCATATCCGAG
>JBFMEI010000285.1:0-3323 GCA_040753295.1 Thermodesulfobacteriota bacterium
TGTCGGTATCGTCGGTGCGGCGGTTACGCCGTTTAAAAGCATCTGGCGGGAAAAAACATATTATGAACTTGCGCAAATGGCCACCCGTGAGGCGGTCAAAGACGCGCAGATTTCGATTCAGGATGTGGATTCGGCATTCTATGGAATCTATAACGATATTTTTGAAAGAGCGGCCATTCCGGAACATGCCATTCACGGCCTCTGCGGAATGCAGAATAAATTCGGGATTCGAATCACGACAGGAGGGGCCACAGGAGCTTATACGATGTCTGCCGCCCATGCCTATCTGGCCGCCGGGAGATTCAAAACCGCTCTTGTTCTGGGAGTCGAAAAAGCCACGGATTGTTTCGATTTCTCTTCCATGTCCGCGACGCCGGAAGTCATCAAGTCCATCGGCTGGTCCGGAGACAGCTTTTTTGAACAATCCATCGGCTGGTCGGCTTCAGACAGTTATGCTGAAGTGGTCCTGGCCTATATGGATGAATATCCCGGAGATCTGAAGCCGGAAATAACCGCGCAAATCGCCTCCCTCTTGAGCCGGCAGGTCAGAGGGAATCTTTTTGCACAGCGTCAGTTCGACCAGGTGACACCCGAAGAGGTACTCAACTCCCGTCTTGTGGTTTACCCCTTCAGGGAGCTCGAAATCTGCGTTTACAGTGAAGGCGCCGCAGCACTGATCCTGGCCGAAGAAGAAACGGCAAAGGAAATATCGAAAAACAGCGGCAAGCCTGTGGTCTGGATTACCGGCGTCGGTGAAGCCAACGAGCACTCCTTTGCCGGAAAAAATCAAAAAATCATGCATCGCATTGTTTCGGATCACCGGGCGGCACACATGGCCTATCAAATGGCAGGAATCAAAGATCCGAAAAAATCCATCGACATCATCGAGCTCCATGATGCCTTTGTCCATCAACTCGAAATCAGCATGGCCGAGTTCGGATTCGTCCCCTTTGGGAGAGCGGATTCATTGATCGAAGACGGACTGATCACTCCCGGCGGAAGATATCTGGTCAATCCCTGCGGCGGACTTATTTTCTGCGGCCATGCCGTGGGAGCAAGCAACATCATGTCTGCCTGGTCCGCCCGGAACGAATTGAATCAGAGGAATCTTAAAACCGCCCTGGTTCATGGAACCGGAAGCACCATCGCTCAATACACTGCCTGTCTGATCCTGGAGCATGAATAAGAAGGAGGAAATGAAACATGAGGCAACTCAAAGAAAAGCTCATCCCTGATAAATACATTCCTGAGGTGGGATCCCACATTGAAACCATTGACGGCCGTAATTATCTGATCGCAAACGATGCCATGTACACCTTTTATCGAAGAACCAAAGGAGAATTTTCCGATTTCTTCCTTGCCTTGAAGGATCAAAAGAAGCTTCTGGGGTGCAGATGCACCCAATGCGGCATAGTCCGGGTGCCCCCGTTTCTGACCCATTGTCCGGACTGCAATTTCGCTTCTACGGAGATTATTGAAGTCGACCAGGTCGGAATCATGAACAGCACCCCTCCGATCACCTACTTCGCCACCTCCCTTTTCCAGGATATGGCTCCCTACGGAAGAGGGAGAGTGATCTTTCGAGGGGCGGATACGGCCATGAGCGTTACCCTTTACACCACCACCGGAATTTTAGTCCCAGGACTGATTAAAAAAGGCACCGAAGTGAAATTGATCTTCCGGGATAAACGGGTTGGAGATGTCAAAGATATTTTTTGCGTTCCCACCTCCGAACTCAAGAAGGCTCAGATCAGAAAAAAAGGGCTTCAGGAATCCGAGATCGACTGGGAATCTCCGGCACCGCCGAAGCTTCCGAAGGCAAATACCAACGATATCAGCCGCTTTAAAGAAAGACTCAAAGAGATCACGTCCGTCATCTCAGAAATGAATCGAAATCCTAGAGCCAAAAAAGATATCGCCGGATGGCGAAGAAATATCCTGGCAAAGACCAAAGGAGGCCAATTCGGCATCTTCATAAATAACGGCACCATTCGGGTGACAACAGCGCCGTCATCCTGCGATTTCATCATGGTGTTCGAGGATCCCCAAACCCTGCTGGATGGACTTGCTTACAAGGGAGCCATTACCGATTCGGTCATCAATAAAAAACTCTGGATCAGCAAAAACATGGAATTCAACACCATTTTTAAACTGGACCGGATGGCTCGCTCACTGGCAAGAGCAAAAAAGATGTAACCTCAATCAACCTGCAAAATCAGAATGCCGCTTATCGGCAATCGAAGTTAAAAAGTGGTTCCCGGAAACACGGGAATAGATCCGCTTTACTCCCCCTTTCTTTTTTACCTATAATTTTCTTGATTAAAATCATTTAGTATGCGTATAGATCCCACAATTTAATTTTCACCTAAATTGTTTTTGTCCCCATCTGACAAAACCCTGTGGCATTCTCCGACTAAAAATCCGGAGGATGCCATGGATCATGCGGCTCAAAACGAATTATCGGAGAAGCCCGTCATGCGGGGAGACCAGATTGCCAGACAGTGGCGGATTCTAAGGCAGCTTGAAGCAAGCCGCCTCGGAGCAACCACCGCCGAGCTTGCCCGGTCCATCGATGCCCCCCTGCGAAGCACCTACCGCGACCTTGCCGACCTTCAGCTTGCCGGATTTCCCATCTATACGGAAAAAACCGAATCCGGAAGACGGTGGATGTTTACCGAAAATTTCCGATTCAGCGTTCCCACGCCGTTTACCTTCACGGAACTCATGATGCTTCACATGAGCCGGGATCTCTTCTCTGTCTTCGGCCAGACGCTCTTTGCCGAAGCCATTCTCTCTCTCATCGAAAAAGTCCGCTCCACTCTGACGCCCGCAGCTCTTTCCTATCTGGAGCAGGTGGAATCCGCCTTCAGGATCACCTCCCGCCCTTACAAGGATTACCGCCGATATCGCCAGATCATCGAGCAGATCAGCCAGGCCGCCCTGGAACGAAAACGCGTCCAGGTCCTTTACCACCCGCTCCGAAAAAAACGGGAAACCGTCCGGAAAATCGATCCCTACCGGATCTGGTTTTTCGAAGGAACCATTTACGCCGTCGCTTTCTGCCATCTCCGCAAAGAGGTCCGGACATTCGTGGTGGATCGGATCAAGCTCCTCCAACCCCTGGAAGAAACCTTTGAAATGCCCGAAAATTTTGATCTGGATGAATACACCCGCCATTCCTTTAAGGTCATGCAGAATGAACTTCAAACCGTCCGGGTCCGTATTTCCAGGGAATGGGCGCGCTACGTCGGAGAAAAGATCTGGCACCCCAGCCAGCAAGCCCGGAAATTACCGGACAAGTCCCTGGAACTGACTTTCCAGGT
>JBFMEI010000286.1:0-3319 GCA_040753295.1 Thermodesulfobacteriota bacterium
CAGCCGAGAGGGAGCCGTTGACGCAGGCAAGAGATACCAGAGCGCCGGCGCGGACTGCTGCGGACGGATCTGATGAAAAGAGGGATGAGAGCTTTTCCTTGAACGCAGAAGCTCCTGAAGCTCCGTAAGCCAGAGCCAGGGCCAGGCGGATATCCGTGGAAGGATCCTCCAGCATATGTTTTGCCCGGGAGAGGGTTTTGACGTCAAAGGTTGAAGAGATCACCGCAAGGGCTGTGACCCGGACTTCGTCTGAAGGGTCTGCCAGGGCTTTTTCAAAAATGGCTTCATGCCCTTTCGGCTTCATCTTTTGAAGGGCGCGCAGTGCCGCGGTGCGGAGCATCGCGTCCAGATGATCGGTGAACTCCATGACAAACCTGACCGCCGGTTCATCACAGACAATTGAGGCGATCTCGATGAGGGAACAGAGGATTTCTTTTGGGAGGCTTTTCGGGTCGAGAGGATCGATCAGGGTGCTGAACTGAGCGGACTCCATCTGCGTGACATAACGGATGATCTCCTTTCTCAACGCTTGGGATGAAATGGGGAGGAGTCTCATGATCTTTGCCGTGAGAGAAAAGTTTTTTCCCTTTGATAAATAGCGGATGATTTCAATTTTGCCTTCTTCATAAGATTCGGTTAAGAATCGGAGGCATAACTCCTGAGGAATGGGAAACCCCATATCCGCCATGACGTGGATTGCGGTGCTTTTGACTTCAGGAGAAGGATCGTTCAGGAGCGCTTCAATCCGATCCCGGTAATCCGATATTTTCAATTTTAAAAGGGCGTTTAATGCGGCCTGGCGGGCATAGGGGTTCGGGTCGCTCAACATGCCGGCAATTCGGTCCCCGGCCTCTTTCCCTTCAAGGAGCGCAATGGCGTCCACTGCGGACTTTCTGACCCAGTATTCTTCGTCTTTGAGGCATTCCAGGAGGTTTGGAAGGGCGCTTTTTGCTCCGACTTTTCCGAGGCTCTGGACGATCCTGGCCTTGAGGGTCCAATCCGGACTCTTTTTCAGCGCATCCAGAAGAAGATCGGAAGATTCCTTGACCCCGGCCTCTCCAAGAATCCGAACGATATTCTTCTGAAGCTGGAGATCGGCACTCTTCATTTTTTCCCGGATGCTTTCAATGACCCCTGCTTTGGCTGCACGGAAAAGGATTTTTCTCAGATCCGGCCGGAATTTTTCCTGGCCGTATTCGTCAAGGACTTTTTCGATATATCCGATCCGTTCCAGGGCCATGGAGGCACGCCGCTGCACTTCCGGATCGTCATCCTCCAGGGCAATGAGAAGCGCCGATACCGCCTTGTCCCCCAGATATTCGAGGGCTTCAACGGTTCTGACCCGCACCCACCATTCCGGATCCTTGAGAATATTGATGAGATGGTCCACGACGGAAGGATTTCCGATGGAGCCGAGCGCCTGGGCCACCCTCACCCTGACAAAGGGGACAGGCTCTGAAACGAGAAGTTCCAGGAGCCTTCCCAATGCCCGGTCATCCTTGAGTTTCCCCAGAGATCCGGCGGCTTTGGCCCTGACTTCCGGACTGATATCCGACAGGGATTCCACCAGGGGCAGAACCGCTGTCTTTGCTTCCAGCCATCCGAGGATTTCCGCCGCCCATGTTCTGCTGTTTTCGCTGTCGATGTTTTTAAGCTCTTTGATGAGAGGCGAAATGGCGGCCGGACCGATATTCACGAGAATCTCTCCGATGCGCGGGGGGAGCCAGGTTTCCGGAGATCCGAGGGCCTGAATCAAAAAGGGGATCGCGGAATCGTCTCTGATTCTTCCCAGAGCCCGGAGGGCGGCGCCTCTGACATCCTCATCTTCATCCTTGACGTTTCTGACCACCGAGAGAAGGATGGGGACAGACCCGCCGGAGCCGATCCTTCCAAGCTTTTCAGCGGCAAAAGCCCTTTTTTTCCACGATGTTGAGTGAAGCAGGATGTCCAGATAGCGCTGGGTCACTCCGGTGGCGTCATAATAGGCGCCGAGTCGAGAGAGATCGACTCCGTGGACGGATGCCGCGCCGTCCAGATATGTCTCGATCTTTGTTTTGTTCCCCATTCGCATCAGGGTTTCCAGGAGGTTCCGGTTTACGCTGCTTCCGGATTCGATGAGTTCTCCGGATAGATCAAGACTGCGCTTGACCTGGTTTTCCGCCCTTGACGAACTCCCTTTTCTCATCATGCGGATCAGCACGATTGAAAGAAAAGAGACGGCAAGGATGGAAAAAAAGGCGGAAGATGCAATAAGAAGAAGTTCAATTCTTAGCATGAATTGGCCAGCAGCAGACTCTCTCAGATTAAGTTAAATCCTGAATCTTTCATGAAAATTTATGAGAAACAGGTTTGAGGTATAGCATATAAGGATTTAGAGCCAATTTAGCACAATATAAATAATACCCAACTGATAAAAATGGATGCGTTTCATTTTTCTCATAAATTTTCACCCTACGGGCACGTCTGGGGCTTCCAGCTGCTGCGTTATTAAGGGTTTGCAATAGTACACTATGGCTGCACCCTTAAATGCCTTGCAGCTGAAAACCGCAAACGCGTGCAAGATTCAGGTAAATACTTAAGAAAAAATACCCGATTTGGGACCGATCCCTACAGGCTTCTAGAAGAAGAGAGAAAAAATGTCAACACCCGATATTAATCCGCCGGTTCGAAGATTATTTTTTCCGATCGGTCAAAACACATAAGGCGGCGTCCTGGCGGTAAGGGAGAACTCCTTCTACAGATACCACCCGCTTCGGCCCCGGGGCTGCCGCTCCCGGAACTCTGAAAGAGCTGACGTCGATCGGTTCGATGGGGGATTCCAGGGGTTCAGGCGCCTGGGGGACCCAGGCATAGGGAACCCGGTAAGCCCGGTAGATCATATTGATTTTCATCATTTTTCCGCAGAACGGGCTGATATATTCCCAGACGATCGCATGATCGGAAGTGACTTCGATCAACCGTCCTCCCGAACCTTCGGTAATCAGGGTGTTGCCGTTCGGAAGGCGCTGGGCCGAGCTGATAAAGGGGCTGTAGAAGCGATTGGCATCCACCGGGAGCGTCAAGCCGGCTTCAGCCGGGGTATATTGCCAGACGATGTCCAGAGAGACCGGGTTGATTTCGAGGACCCGGGAGTGATCCCGAAGCGCATTTCTGAATCCGGTGGGGGAGCCGGGATTCGGAGAACCGTAGCCTGCCCATCCTCCGTTGTCGAAAATCAGAAGGTTTCCTTCTCCGGGCAGCCCTCTGGGGATCATATGGGCATGATGCTGTCCGATGATCCAGCCCAGGCTCCGAAGCTTCGGGTTTTCATCATAATTGG
>JBFMEI010000287.1:0-3313 GCA_040753295.1 Thermodesulfobacteriota bacterium
CAAAAATGCGGTGTTGGCGGTATCTACATAGAGCTTTGTTTCTTCGTCTGAGAACTTGATCCGCTGCACGCCGATTTTGGACATTTCAACCTTCTCATTCTCAATACTTTTCTCGAAATAGGCTTTCATTTCATTTTCAAACTTGACGCTGATCTCCACGAATCTGTCCTGGACCGGTTTGGGAAATTTGTTCCAGGTATCGAGGTTCATCAACATGAACGTGTTTTGTCTGGAATAGAACGGGATGTCAATGACATACTTGCAGAATTCAAGCCATCCCCATTCTTTGGGTCCGATGGTGGGCCATCCGAAACCGTCCACAACCCCCCGCTGGAGGGCGGTATAGGTTTCACCGAACTGAACCGTGACCGGGACCATCCCCAGCTTCAGCATCATCTTGTCGTATTTGGATGCGGTCCGCATCTTCAGCCCTTTGAGGTCGGCAATGGTTTTGACAGGCTTTTTGACATAGAGATAAAACGGATCATGGAGCCAGGTTCCCAGAAGCATCATGTTGATCTTCCTGTGCATCTCAATGAAATGATCATAGACGCCTCCTTTTTCCCTTTCCTTTTTAAAATCGAATCTGGAAAGAGAGATGGCGTCGGCTTCAGGGAGGAGTCCGGCATAATAGGCGGCAGGGAGAAACCCGATATGGAATATTCCTTTTCGGACCGCCTCAGGCTGCTCAAACGGAGGCATGACGTCAGGTCCGCCGACCCAGTTTATTTTTGCCGAATCTTTTAATTGAAGGTTGATTTCATCAATCCATTTGGGGATCATGGCACAGAGCCGATGATCTCTGGGCAGAAAGGAGACCGCCTTGAGTTCAACAGGCTCGGCGAAAAGGGGGGCGAGTTGGATCCCGGTAAAAAAAGAGATGGCCAGGGTGCAAAACAGCAATTTTTTCATCATGGGGTTCCTCCTTTGTTCATGAAATGGTTGTGAAGGTTCTGTTTGGCGTTCTCAAGATGTTCTCTCATGATAAATTCAGCTAGAGAAGGATTTTTTCCTTTCAGGGCGTCGATGATCTTTTTATGCTCAAGGAGACTTTCAGCGCATTGACCCGGGATATGGGGAAAAATTCGGGCAATGCGATCTACGAGCCTTCGAAAGTTGTTTCGAATTTCGATGAGGAATGGGTTTCCCGTGGCTTCGGTGATGAGCCAGTGAAACCTGGAGTTAATGTCAAAAAGAAGGTCGAAGTTCTTTTCTTCAATGGCGTTTTCAAATCGAAGATTATACTCCTCAAGTTTGTGGATCTGTTCAGGAGTGATTTTATCGGATGCCAGGCGGCTGGCCGCCCCTTCGAGGACGATCAGCAGATCATAAATATGAAACACCTCTTCCCTGGAAAGATCCGCCACGCGGGCGCCGGCTGCGGGTGTGATTTTGACAAAGCCTTCTTTTTCCAGCTTATGCAGGGCCTCCCGGACCGGTGTTCGGCTGACCTTGAACCGGCCGCAGAGGGCTTCTTCGGTGAGCCGCTCTCCGGGCCGGTATTCCCCTTTGAGAATGCTGTTTCTCAGACGGGTGATGGTCTTTTCTTTGAGGGACAGATGCATGTTAGATCCTGACCATTCTCTGTATACAATAAAAACAGGTCGTGTCAAGAAAGAAATACCCCTGATTCCGACGTACCGGAAGGATGATTTATTGCGAAAAAAGGACTTAACTTATAGATAATATTATAATTTATTAATTTAATTTTTCCGCGGTGACACTTGAGCGGAGGGACCATTTCAGCGTCGATATTCTGTTTGACACCGAATTAAAATTGTATACAATAATCTCATGAAGATTGCACTCGATGTGGGCGGGACCTTTACAGATGCCGTCATGGTTGACGACAAAACCGGATCCTTTTTCTGTATCAAGACACCGACAACCCATGAGGATCTGACCCGGGGTGTGTTAACTGCGATTCATGAAATTCTGAAAGTTTCCGGGGCAGATGCTGAAAAGGTCGACTATGTTATCCATGGGACCACCATCGGGACCAATGCTGTTGTGGAAGGAAAGGGGGCAAAGGTCGGCCTTCTCACGACGGAAGGATTTGAGGATGTTCTTGAAATCCGCAGGGTAGCCAGACCAAAGGAAGCGGCCTTTGATTTCGGAGCCGATAATCCGCCTCCTCTTGTTCCCCGATATCTGCGAAAAGGGATCCGCGAACGGATCAACAGTAAAGGAGAGATTTTTATTCCCCTTGAGGAGGGATCGGTTATTAACGCTCTGGAGAACCTGAAACGCCATTCCATCGAGGCGATCGTCGTCTCTCTCCTTTTTTCTTTTCTGAATCCGACTCATGAGCAGACAATCGCCCGGATATGCCGGAACAGGATGCCCGGGGTCCCGGTAACCCTTTCTCATGAGATCTGCCCTGAATTCAGGGAATATGAGAGAACCTGCACGGCCGTAATGAACGGATATCTCTCCCCGGTGATCGAACAATACCTGAAGACGCTTAAAGGAGTGCTCGAAAAAAAGCTGGGCTCGCCGTCCATCCATATCATGCAAAGCAACGGTGGAACCCTCTCCATCGAATCGGCACGGACTCATGCCGTACATCTCATCAATTCAGGGCCTGCCGGAGGGGCAATCGCCGCCGCTTTCATCAGCAGCCTGACCGGGAGCGAAATGGCCATCGGAGCGGACATGGGTGGAACCACATTTGATATTTCGATCATCGACCGGGGGATGCCCAAAACAACAACCTGGGGAGGGATCACCCATTATCCGGTAAAACTTCCCATGGTCGATTTGAAGACCATTGGTGCCGGAGGAGGGAGCATTGCCTGGGTGGATGCCGGAGGAGCGCTTCATGTGGGGCCCCAAAGCGCAGGATCCGATCCGGGGCCGGCCTGTTACGGCTGGGGAGGAACCCTTCCCACGGTATCGGATGCAAATCTGGTTCTGGGGCGGTTGAATCCATCCTATTTCCTGGGAGGGAAACTCCCCCTCTATCCGGAGTCGGCACAGGATGCGATTCGAAAGCATGTGGCTGAAAAGATGCATCTTTCAGTTGAGGAGGCGGCGCTTGGGGTCATCCGGATCGTCAACGCCAATATGGCCAAAGGGATCAGCGGGAATTCCGTGGAAAAAGGGTATGACCTGAGGGAGTTCGCACTGATTGCCATGGGAGGGGCTGCCGCGCTTCACGCAGTGGACCTGGCCCGCGAATTAAATATGGCACGGGTGATCATTCCGCCCATGAGTGGAAATTTTTCAGCCATCGGACTTGCGGTGGCCAATATTCAGCGGGACTATGTCCGGACTTTTGGAAAAAAAGCCGGCAAGTTCAATCCTTCGGAGC
>JBFMEI010000288.1:0-3309 GCA_040753295.1 Thermodesulfobacteriota bacterium
CCCGATTCTGAAACAGCTTGCCGAAAACGGAAAATTGATCCTTCCCCTGGGAAACCCCTTCAGTTATCAGAACCTTGTTCTTATCACCAAAAAAGGGAATGATCTGACTACAGATCAGATCTGCGGTGTTCTTTTTGTTCCACTCACCGGCTATTCCATGAAAAAGAAATGATCTACTGGGGCATCTATTTATTATCTTTTTCCTCACTTTCTTTTGAGATTCTTCTGACCCGCATCTTTTCCATCACCCAGTGGAATCATCTCTCTTTTATGGTGATCAGCATTGCCCTTCTCGGTTTTGGGGCCTCAGGAACAGTCTGCTCCATTTTTGACTCAAGAATTCCCGGGTGGAGTAAAAAAATCATTGATCCGGATGCCTTGAATATTTTGGTCACCGGATATAGCCTGTTGAGCCTTGTTGTGCTTTTCCTTTTAACCCATATCCCCTTTGATTACTTTCGTCTTCCTTTTGAGCCTATCCAGGCAGGATATCTCTTTATTCTCTATACCGGAGCAGCAGTCCCGTTTTTCATTGCCGGGATTGCCATCCTGGGAGGATATGCCGCGCTCCCGGAAAAAAGCGGGATTCTCTATTTTGCCGCCATGACCGGATCGGCCTGCGGGGCTCTCTTTCCAATCCCTCTTCTTCCGGTTCTGGAAGAAGCCGGAACCGGGATTGTCGCATGCATGATTCCGGTATTTTTCCCGATTCTGCGCATTTTCCGATTTTTTTCAGGTCCTGCCTCACCATCCGCGAAAATATCAACGGTCAGATTTCAAAATACTGTTTCAGGGCTTGTGGCAGTCGGAATCCTCTTTCTTGGCGTCCACCAAGTCTTCCTGTCAGAGAAAAAATGGTTCGTCATCCGCCCCTCGGATTATAAATCCCTGAGTCAGCTTCTCAAGTATCCGGATACCCATATCCGCACATCGACTTCCTCAATCCGCGGACGGATCGATATCGTTGAAAGCGATTATATCCGATACGCACCGGGGTTGAGTTTAAAATTTACCGATGCATTACCCCATCAGAAGGCTGCGTTTCGGGATGGGGACCATCCCCTTATCTTTTTTGAAAAAAATATGTCCGACCCCTTTCTCTTTGCCCTTCATTCCCTTTCTTCCGCCGGGTATCTGTTATGCCCGAACCCGAATCGTGTGTTGATCATTGAGCATGGAGGCGGATCTGGAATTCCGACGGCGCTGGCATCAAACGCCGGTGAGATCCTTCTGGTGGAACAGAATCCCGACCTGGCAAAATGGGCCAAATCCCATTATCACCTTCCGGTTGTGGCTGATAATCCAAGAAGCTTCATGGCCGCGACATCCCTTAAATTCGACATCATCCATATTGAAAACTGGGGGGCATCCCTGATGGGTGCGGCCGCGCTTTCCCAGGAATACCTCTTTACCCGTGAAGCATTCCATGAATACCTCTCACACCTGGACCGCCGGGGAGTCCTGGTGATCTCCCGCAGGATCCGCCTTCCTCCATCCGATATGGTCAGGCTATGGTCGACTGCATTTGAATCTCTTGAATGTTACGGGGTGGAAAGACCTGAAGCCCATATCGCAATTTTGAGAAACTGGGACACATTTACCCTTCTGGTTTCATTGACCCCCATAGAAATCGATCCCCTCCTGATCGAATTTTCAAACCGGCTCAATTTCGATTTCGCCTATTCTTTTCCTCAGCGTCCGGAACTCTCCAACCGGTTTAACCGGTTTGAAGAGCCATATCATTTCCAGGCTCTCAAAGCAGCGCAGCACTCCTACCTCAATAAGGATTCTGAAAGGTTTCATCATTCCTATCTTCTGGATGTAAGCCCTCAATCGGATAACCGCCCCTTCCCGGAGCGGTTTTTCAAATGGCCTAATATCAAATCCATTTATGAAGCCGGCGGAAGCCGGTTTTTCTCCCTTTTCATGTCCGGAGAAATCATCGTGGGTCTTGTTTTTATCGAAGCCATTGGAGCTGCATCACTTCTGATTCTTTTTTCAATAGCTTTTCTTCCGAAAACAGAAGAAAAACCGGTCCGGAGCCGATCTCTTTATTTTATCTGCCTTGGAACCGGATTTATGTTTCTGGAACTTTATTTTATCAAGGCATTTACCCTCCTTTTTGCCGATCCCGTAATCAGTTTCACTCTGGTGATCACCGCACTCCTGATCTTTTCAGGCGCCGGCGGTATAGGATCTCAAAAAGTATCGGTTTCAGGAATTCAGGTGGGATGCTTTCTCATCCTGGGGCTTCTTGCTCTTTTCTACTGGATTCTGGACGACCTTATCCGGGCGCTTCTCCCTTTTGCTCCGGGGTATCGAATCCTCTTCAGCATTGCCGTGCTGATTCCTTCCGGAATTCTGATCGGCGTACCCTTTCCTGCCGGAATGAGACTGCTCGCGGATACCTCTCTGCATCGGTCTCATGCCTGGCTTGTCAACGGATGCGCTTCGGTCCTGGCATCTGTTCTTTCCATGCAGCTAGCCGTAAGTTTCGGGATCGACACCCTGTTGATCTTCTCCGGTGTATCTTATCTAACGGCCTTATTGTGCGTCATTGTGGAAAGAGGAAGTCCTGAATTGATGAAAGCGGTCAATTTGAGGGAAACCTAAGTCATTCTTGACAGGAAATCATCATCCATACTATTCGAAATATACCCACTTCCGCATCAATTTTCATGAAAGATTCAGGTATGAATCCCTGGAACAAGGAAGAAGTCGAGGCAACGGTTGAAAATTATTTTTCGATGCTCCTGAAAGAACTTCAGGGTGATCCTTACAATAAGACCGCCTTTCGAAAAAAGCTCATCGCAGTATTGGAAAAACGGAATTCCAGCGCAGTGGAATTGAAGCATCAGACCATCAGCGCAGTTCTTCTCACTCTGGGTCTTCCGTATATCAAGGGGTATAAACCTCTGGATAATTATCAGATCATGCTTTTAAAGGTCATCGACGAATTTCTGAAAAAAAATCCTGCAATTTTATCCGGGCTTATCCGTTTTGCTCAAAAAAGCCCTGCGACTCCGGTTCAACGAGATCTTTTTTTCAGAAATGTCGTTGTTGATCCCCCTTCCCGTTTGACGAAAATCTCACGGAACAGGCGTCTTCTGATTCAACGCATGATGAAAAAATATGATTTTATCTCAATGGAGGCCATGAATCTCCCCCTGGCGGAAGGGGGAATAAGATTCGTCGCGGACTTTGAAAGATCACGGCTGATTCACGAAGGGGCGTATCGGCTTGCCGATCAGATCAAGATCCTGCCCAAAGACCAACAGTTGGAATCCCCCTGTGATATCCATTCCTTTG
>JBFMEI010000289.1:0-3304 GCA_040753295.1 Thermodesulfobacteriota bacterium
TGTTCCTGCCCTAGGCGGATTCCCAGCCCTCTCCAGAAATCATAATCGTTTCTGCGATCGTACTGACCGGGCATTGAAGGAGGCAGAGCAGCTTCTCCCCCGCGAATCACCGGTGTCGTATTATGATAATTCCACAGAAATGATCGTTCAAGCCAGAGCGCACTCGGAAGGACATAATCGGCGAGCTGAGCGCTTGGAGTCATGAAATAGTCCACCACCACATACAATTCCAGGCGTTTGAGCGCCTTATAGACGAGTTTGGTGTTGGGAATCGTTACCATGGGGTTGGATGACAGAGTGATAAGGGCCTTGACCGGATACGGATCATCATAGGCAATCGCTTTATAAAGAGAAGGCGCCGAAGCCATGCAGGTATATCCGAACATATCGCACCGCTTCCCCCAGACCCGCTCCACATTGCTTTGAATCAGCTCATACCCCGGCCAGGTGTAAAGGCGGAACTGATTCCCAAGAATTTTTCGCCGCTGCTCATGGGGAAGTACTTCGGCAAGCTCAATTTCATGTTCGGTGATAAAAGGCGCCGGACCCATCAGTTCTTCTCCTCCGGGAATATCAATGTTTCCCACGAGGGCGGATATGATGTGCCTTAACGCAATGGGGCTGTAGGAATTCGGTTGATGCGCAACCCCCATTCCTTCCATGGCGCAGGAGGGTTTATGGTCCGCAAACATCCGGGCCGCTTTAAGAATCTGATCCTTGGGGACCCAGGTAATCTCCGCAACCTTTTCCGCCGGATATTCTGACGCTCGTTCGGCCAGAGCATCAAAACCGTAGCACCATTTTGAAACAAATTCCTTATCGTATCGTTTTTCACTGATGATGATATGGATCATGCCGAGCAGTAATGCGGCATCGGTTCCCGGCCGGATCTGCAGCCAGAGATCCGCTTTTTCAGCGGCTTCCGAAAAGCGCGGATCAATCACAATCAGCTTGGCCCCCTTTTTCCTCGATCTGAGATACCCTTCCCAGATGGTCTGATGGGTGTGGGGAGGATTTCTCCCGATGAGCATCAGACACGCGGTCTTTTCAAGTTTTTCAACATTCATCCAGTAGGGCCACCATCCGAAAAGAGCTGTGGCCACAACCGCCGAATTCCCGTGGCAGATCTGGGCCTGGCCGCATTGATTGGGGCTTCCGAAAAGATTCAGGAATCGTGAATTGAGTTCCTCGTAGGTCCGGCTGGTTCCGGCGGTTACCCCCAGGGTTTCCGCTCCGTATCGATCCTTCAGATTCTGCAGCCTGGCGGCAATCTCATCGAGAGCTTCATCCCAGGTGATCCGCTGCCATTTATTCTCCCCTTTATCGCCGATCCGTTTGAGGGGATAGTTGAGTCGTTCCGGATGGTAGAACCGTTCCAGGTCCGAACAATACTTACGCGGACAGGCAGCGATGGGAGAACGTCCGATCTTGATCAGTCGACCTTCTTCAACCTCCACCGGAAGACGACATCGCGGTTTGCACCAGAAACAAATGGAATATTTGGTCTCCTTGGCCATTGTGGGCTCCCTTCTTTTGGATTGATCTTTCAATTGCACCCGGTTCCAGAATAACCGATTTTCCAAAAGTTCCACACCGCAAGTCAACTCAAATTAATTGATGCTCCATATAAGATTTACTAATACCTAAATTGAGCGTTTTAAATAATGACAAGGAAGTTAAAAACAATAAATTCATATGGATATCCTAAAAAAGAGTATTTCCAGACATACCCAACAGGTATTATAATCTTTACTTAAAGAATGTCATTATTTAAAACCCTTTGGGATTGCCGGAAGATTCAGGTGTTCTGAAAAAGCTTATATAAAAAAAATGCAAGCAGCACCATCCCATGAACAATCTCTTTTTCTTTGATCTTCTGATCGATATCTTTCATGGGAATCGTAACGATTTGGATGTCTTCTCCCTCATCGAGATCCGGACTTTTCACCCAAAAGACATCCTGCGCCAGATAAAAATACCCCCGGTTATTCAAGATGGCCGGCTGAGGATAAGACCAGCCCAGAGGATGAAACTTCCGAGCGTCATATCCGGTTTCTTCAATGAGTTCACGCTGCGCTGAAAGGATCGGAGATGCCTCATCATCATCCACCAGCCCGCCGGGAAGTTCCAGACAGAAATCCTCGATTCCATGACGATACTGACGGACCATCACGACTTCATTGTCAGAAGTGAGGGGAAGAACCATGACCCAATTGGGAGTCAGGATCGCCTGAACCTCCATTCTTTGCCCGGTTCTGGGGTTTTCAACGATTTTCTCCTGAACTCGAAGCACTTTAAAGGTGCACGGATATTCCCGCTTGATGATTTTCCAGCCCTGCATGATCGCTATTCTCCTTTGAGGTCATGGATTGCACCTCCCCACGACTTTCTATTTTTCACCTCGATCAGCTGAGCCACAATGCTTACAGCGATTTCTTCAGGAGTCAGGGCATTGATCATAAGGCCCACCGGGCAATGAACCGCATCGAGCATCTCCTTTGAAAAGCCTTCTTTTTTCAGAGACGAATAGATTTTATCTCTTTTTCGGGTGCTGCCGATCATTCCGATATACCCCGGTTTTTTTTCAAGCGCCATCCGGAGCACCTCGCGGTCATGGATGTGGCCGCGTGTCACGATGACAACATAGGATGAAGGAAGGATTTGAAGCGATCGGAAGGATTCTGAAAAAGAACTTACAACAACCTCGTCGGCTTCAGGAAACCGCTCCGGATCGGCAAATTCAGGCCGGTCGTCAATAACCACCACCCGGAATCCGATCAGAACGGCAAGGGGCGACAGGAATTTTGAAATATGCCCTCCTCCGAAGATATAAACCGTATCCGCAGGGCGGATGGTTTCAACAAAAATATTTCTCTCCAAACCCTTGATCTTGAGAAGCTGAGGAGAGTCCGTTTTCAGAAACGGGGTCAGGCGCTCAATATCCAAACCGCTGAGGGTTCCCGTAATGGATCCGTTTTCATCAATGACGGCACGGAAACCGCCCTCATTCGCTCTGATCCCCTCCGCGACCTCCGATAAAAACCGGCAGCGTTTTCCGCTTTTGACGGTCTCGACGATTTTTGAAAAAATCTCACGAACCCCCGGATGTTCTGACGAGAGCGGTTCAAGGAATATCTCGACTCTTCCGCCGCAGAGCATTTCCGATTTTAAAACATCGGATCCGGTCAGGGAAAGCTTCAGAATAGCCGATTCTTTTTTAGGAATCATCTCTTTTGCTTTCTCAATGAGAAGAAACTCCATTCTTCCACCACCGATGGTCCCCCTCAGACTCCCGTCTTCAAGG
>JBFMEI010000290.1:0-3301 GCA_040753295.1 Thermodesulfobacteriota bacterium
CTTAAATATCTGGAACAGGCCGCTTCTCTTGATATTCCCTCCCACCAGGCCGCGCTGGTTCGAGCAAAGACCGAAGCTGCAAGAAAAATTATTGCCACGGAAAAAACAAAGGAAACAGGAAAGAATTCGGCGTCCAAGCAATAACCCGGAACCAGATCCCTGCCATCACCCCGATTCAGGCTTCACCTGAATTGAGGGGTTCAGTAAAGATGGCACCATACATGGCGTTCTCCGGATATCAGGTGCCGGGGATTTTCGGTCCGGCATACCGTCATGACCTCCGGACACCGGGTATGAAACCGGCATCCTGAAGGCGGATTTGAAGGGGAGGGGATTTCGCCCTTCAGAGAATTTTTCTCTTTTTTTTCAATCCCCGGGATAGGGATCGCCCGAACCAGCGCCTGGGTATATGGATGCATGGGATTGAGAATTACTTCCCTTCCAGGTCCGTGCTCTACAATCACTCCAAGATACATGACGGCAATCCGGTCTGCAATATGGTTGACCACGCTCAAATCGTGGGAAATAAAGAGATAGGAGAGTCCGTACCGGTCTCTCAGATCCATCAGGAGATTGATAATCTGCGCTTGAACGGAAACATCCAGAGCACTCACCGGTTCATCACAGATGATAAAATCGGGTTTCAGTGAAATCGCCCTGGCAATGCTGATTCTCTGGCGTTGCCCTCCTGAAAATTCGTGAGGATATCGATAAACGGCATCCTTTTCCAGCCCCACTTCTTTCAATAATTGAACGGCATGGACCAGGGGGCTCTCCCAGACCATTCCATATTCGACAAGACCTTCGGTTACGATATCCAGCACATTCATTCTGGGGTTGAGAGAAGAGACCGGATCCTGAAAAATCATCTGAAGTTTTCGTCTCAGGGGTTTAAAATTCCGTGGATTCAATTCAAGAAGATTTTCCCCTAAAAACCGTATCTCTCCGGATCGGGGCTTTGCAAGCCCGATGATGCTTCTTGCAACCGTCGTTTTCCCGCATCCGGATTCTCCCACCAGACCGAGAATCTTCCCCTCTGGAATTGTAAAAGAGACGCCGTCTACAGCCTTGACATACCCCACCGTCTTCGCCATTACTCCTCGACGAATGGGGAAATAGGTCTTAAGCTCTCGAACCTCAAGAATCGGCTTCGAAACTTCCATGGGTTATCCTTTTTCCAGAAGGAAACAGGCTGCCCGATGTCCATCTCCCAGATCCAGATGGAGCGGCTCCTCTGCTGCACATCGGGAGAAGGCAAATTCGCATCGATCTCTGAAACGGCATCCTGAGGGATAATTCATGGGAGATGGAACATTTCCGGGAATGGCCTTAAGCCGCAAACTGTCGGCCGGTATTTTCGGAATCGACCGAAGGAGCCCCTGGGTGTATGGATGAGCCGGATCTGAGAAAATATCATTCCGTCTTCCCTCTTCCACAATCTTCGATGCATACATGATCATGACCCGATCCGCCATCTCCCAGACGATCCCCATGTTATGGGTGATGAGAAGAACCGATGTGCGCCGGTTTCGCATCTGCAGAATCAACTCAAAGATCTGAGCCTGAACCGTAACATCGAGCGCTGTCGTCGGTTCATCCGCGATCACCAGATCCGGCTCCAGGATGAGTGCCATGGCGATCATCACCCGCTGCTGCATCCCGCCGGAGAGTTGAAACGGGTAAGCATGCATCCGCTCTTTCGGATCCGGCATCTTCACCTTTTCCAGCCATTTTTCCGCCAGCTCCCGTGCTTCATGACCGGATACGGAGCCATGAAGCATCAAGGTTTCCGCCAACTGCTCTCCGATTCGATGAAGCGGTGAAAGGGATGCCGTGGGCTCCTGAAAAATCATGCTGATCTCTTTTCCTCGGATTTTTCTCATCTCTTCAGGAGAGATTCTCATCAGGTCTCTTCCCTTGAAGATGACTTGTCCGGATTCAATGCGACCCGGCGGCGTCGGAATGAGCCTTAAAATCCCCAGGGCAGTTACGGATTTTCCACACCCCGACTCTCCCACCAGCCCGACGATTTCTCCAGGATGCACTCCAAAGGAAACCTGATCAACGGCGTTAAAGGATCTTTTCTCGATTTCAAACGAGATGGTGAGGTTTTGAACATCCAGAAGCAGGCTCATGACTACTCCAGCCGGGTATATTGTCTCGGATCATATGCATTTCTAATCCCTTCCCCTACAAAAACACCCAGAAGCATGACAACGAACAGCGCCGCGGAAGGGTATAAGATCAGCCACCACGCCCATCGATATTGCTGTGCCTGAAAGAGAAGCTCTCCCCAACTCGGCGTCGGAGGAGGAAGGCCGAATCCCAGATAGTCAAGAGCAGCCAAAGCCCCGATAGCGCCCACCAGTGAAAAGGGGAAAAAAGTGATTACCGGAATCAGAGCATTGGGGAGAATGTGTCTGAAGATGATTTTTCCAGATGACAATCCAAGGCATTTGGCTGCTTCGACAAATCCCTGGGTCCTGAGACGCAGGAATTCCGCCCGGATATAGTAAGAAATTCCGATCCAGTTAAAAATCCCATAGCAGAATAATAATATTGAAAAACTTCTTCCATAAGTCGAGCCCATCAGGATCATGACATATAGAAAGGGAAGCGCGCTCCAGATTTCGATGAACCGCTGGGCGCTGATATCTACGGCGCCTCCGAAATATCCCTGGACGGCTCCGGCTGCGATTCCGAATGCCATGGAGCAGACGACCAGAAAAAGACCGAAGGTGAGAGAGGTTCTCAAGCCGTATAAAATTCTTGCCATAACATCTCTCCCGGCTCCATCGATTCCCATCGGGTGCCCGGAGACCGGAGGGTATGGAAATCGAACTTCCTCTTTTTCCATTTCAATTCGAAAGGGGCGGCCTGAAATATTCAGCATCATGGAATCGACAGGTCCGAGAAACCGGTTTTTCGCCTGACGGATAAGCGCCTCCTGATCCTCAACCTTTATGGAATTCCATAGGCTTTCATATTCCGGACCGGATAACGACGCATCCGGCTTACCATCCCGGCTGATGACCAGAACACCTTTTCCCTGATTTAAATCCGCAGCTTCCATAACTAAGAGCCGAAGGGTCTGAGGGGTATTCGATCTTTGCATGAACGTGGAAAGGGAAATCCGGATTTTTCGTCCATCCCGGGTTTTACCATCCGCGGATACCCGGGGAGACGGCAGATTTTTAAATCGGTTTTCGATTCCCCGGCGAATCGGTTCCGGTAGATTGAAAAATTCCGACACGTTCATACCGGTCACCGCATCTTCCGGTTTTCCCGTAAACGCCTCAAA
>JBFMEI010000291.1:0-3296 GCA_040753295.1 Thermodesulfobacteriota bacterium
CCGCCTCCGCCAGGGTTGCATCATTTAAAGATGGATTTCGGCGAACCACGAGAATGATTTTGGGATTGAATTCATTCCGAATGGTTTCAATCAGAAGTTTATCCAATACAATCTCCCCGCAATTGTCCGCAAAATAGAGGAGCAGCCGGGTCCGGCTCAAGCGGTTTCGAAGCTCGCCGGTCCTCTCTTCAAGGAGAGGAGTTTTGAGTTTTTCCACCAGAAACGCCTCGACATCCCCTGGGCTTTGGGCCATCATGAAATCGACGGCGTTCCCTAATATCGCCAGTTGAACCGCGTCGCGAAACGGATTCCCGCTATTTTGAATCCGGTCTTTTAAGCGAGGATACGCTTTCAGGAGAAGGTCGTTCTGGCGCTTTTTCTCCGCGCGGAAAGGATCCGGATCACCCAGAGTTTCCGATATGACCGTCATCACCTGCTCAATCAGTTCAGGACTTGTCGGATCGGACGTCATTTCCATGACGGCAGGAAATCTCAAAATCTCCGACAGGATTTCTCGAATCCGCGGCTCATCAAGGGCAAGAAGTCGCAGCGATGAAACCGTCATGTTCAGGATGCAGGGGATACATTCGGGTTGAATCCGCATGGCTCTTCGTCTCTTGTCGGGTTAAAATCCTTTCATCATCTCTTTCATAATAAAAGGAACTTCGATTCTCCCTGTCGGCGCCAGAATCCGACTGCTGTAATCCGTGATATACTCCTTCTTCAGCGTCCGGACCAGGCGCCTGAACTCGGAGGTGTTGATCGTCTTGGCGATCTGTTCGATATTCCGCGCCGTGCATTCGGCCAGCATCCGCGGCCCGGATCCCACTGCAAGCCGCCATCCGCCGGTCACCGGGACGCCAAGCGACTTCATCCCCGGAAGGCATTCATTTTTGACGAATTCATAGTGCTCTTTTTCTTTTCCGGGAAGCACATTGTAGTAATGGTTGAACTTCCAGGCGCCGGTTTGAATTCGATAGGGTGCTTCCTGTATGTTTCCGCTGGGAACCCATACCCGGTTGCGGTAATTGCATACGAATTCAAACAACCGGTTTGAGATGATCCGGTATTCGCTTTGAATCAGAGCGTTGATCAGCGTTTCATGGCGTTCAACGGCCGATACCGCGACAATTCGAGGTCCTTCGCCGACAGCCACATAAAATCCGCCGATGACTTCGATGCCCAGGCGAGCCATGGCCGGATTATAGTCATTGCATATAAATGTCGAGTAGGAATCATACCGGCCTGGGGTTACATCCCAGTATTGGGTAAAAAGGATCGTCATGGGAACCCTCCTCTAAGCGCCTTGTTCTTCACATCTTAAATACCCGGGACATCAGTTCCGCCAGATATTCGGAGTCATTCTCCTTTCTGATGCTGTATTTGGCGGGCCGGGTCTGAACCCAGAACAGGTTATCCGGAAATTTCTGATCCGCGTCGAGAACCCATTCCATATCCTGGGGCGACTGGAAATAAGCTTCCACGCGCTTTGCAATCCGGACGATTTCAAGCAGTTCTTCCTCAGTCAAGCAGGGCTTATCCTGCAGGTCATAGGGAACCTTGACCATTGCCGTGCCCGACTCTTTATAAACAACCATTTTCGACTTGGTGTTGATGACGCTTTCGATCTGACCGGTCTCCTTATCGACGATGAAGCTGTCCGGAGTGATCTCACCGCTTACAACACTCTCTCCAAGACCCCAGTTCCCCTCCACGATGACCTTGGAAAGATCTCCAACTGTCGGCAAAACCGTCAGGGCGACTCCGGCGCATCTGGCGCGGATCATCTTCAAGATCGCGACTCCGATGGGAGCCTTATCCATCTCCATCCGCTTTTCAATCCGAAACGCAATGGCGCGGGTAGTAAATGCGCTTCCCCACACCTTGATCACTTTTTTCGACAGATCCTTCTTTCCGATGACGTTCAGATAGGTCTCCATCTGCCCCGGCATGCTGACTGAGCCGCTCGATCTTGCCGCAACCGGAACCCGCTCAATGCCGGCTTTTTCACAAAGCCGGTCATACTGTCGCCACAACTCCTGCTGCATCTTCTCGGGCATCTCTTTGGATTCGATTGTGGATCGGATATACCGGCTCGCCTCAATCTGTTTTTCAACATTATTCGGGAGCTTGTCGATATGATGTCTCATGTATTCCCGCACTTCCTCTCCGGCCCCGGTCTCCTCCATGAAGCGTTCGTACCCCTCAACGGATATCGCAAATCCCGGCGGAACCTTCATTTCCAGATGAACCATTTCACCCAGGTTTGCACATTTTTTTCCGACCAGATCATTATGCGTGCTGCGGAGTTCGTCCAGCGTATAGATCCATTTTTCAGACATAAGCCACCCCATCTCAAAACAAGGAGGAGGCCCTTTATGGAAGGCGCCCATCCGTCCAAGAACCCTCCTCCTTTGTTTTTTTCCGGAAATGATCTTCCTGAGGCCGGGTGAAACTGCCCGGCCCGGATTCATTTATTCAGGATGTAGACGGTCCCCAGATTAGCATCCACTTTGATCTGCTGGCCGGATTTAATCTTTGCCGTTCCTTCGAACACATTCATCACCACGGGGATCCCATATTCCCGCCCGACGATGGCAGCATGCGACAGGCTTGCCCCGCGATCCACAACCACTCCCGAAATCAGGGAAAAAACCGGCGTCCAGGAGGGAGAGGTGCTGGCAGCAACAAGGATATCCCCTTTTTGAACCAGATGCAGCTCGTCTTCATTCAATATGACCCGGGCAGGCCCTTCGGCCACCCCGGGAGATCCGCAGGTTCCGTAAAGATCCGCCTTCAGCTCGGGACGAACCTGCGGCATGGAGCCGACCACCACCTTCAGGGCGATGGGATCATTCGATTGAACCAGCACCCCCATCGCCTGATCCAGGTCGAAACCCTTTTTAAGCATCGCGGGCGGATTGGGTGTCTTGTTCCATTCCTTCCATTCCGCTTTCCGTCGATCGACAATGTAACGGAGGTCAAACTGGTCAGGGTTGATCCCTGCACGGCGAACCTCATCGGGTATCAAAAAGAACATGTCTTCAGGATCGTCGATGGCGCCTTCTTTAACAAACCGTTTTCCGATACCCAGCGCGCTTCTTCTCATCATGGCATGGGTATAGAGGTCCAGGTAATGATCATGCTCTTCACTGAAGATCCCGCTCTTTTGCGCCAGTTTCAAGAGCTGGCCGAACCACCCCCGCTGCTCCTGGGGAACCGAGGCCATGACTTCCTTTTCAGCCCGTTCACGCTCCCCTGCCACTCTTTTCCGCTCCACATCCAGATCAAACCCT
>JBFMEI010000292.1:0-3294 GCA_040753295.1 Thermodesulfobacteriota bacterium
CTATGAAATCCCTCTTCTTTCCGGAAAAGACAGCATGTATATTGACGGCCATATTCCCGGAAAATACAACGAGACGCATAAAGTTTCAGGGCTGGAGACCCTTCAGTTTTCAACCACGGGCGTCATCGAAAATGCCGAAGAATGCGTGACCATGGATCTTAAAGTTCCGGGAGATCTGATTTATATCCTTGGAATCACCCGGAACGAACTCGGCGCCTCGGAATACTACGAGCATTTCGGTTATGTGGGACTGAATCTGCCCCAGGTCCGCATCCGGGAAACCCTTCCCCTCTACCGGGCCCTGGAACAGGCTGTGAAAGAAGGCTTGGCCGCTTCGGTGCATGGGGTCTATCGAGGGGGGCTTGGCGTGCATCTGGCCTTTGTGGGAATGGCCGGAAGGCTGGGGATGGAAATCGAATTGAGAAAAATCGCAACCGATGAGAGCCTTCGTGCCGATACGCTCCTTTTTTCCGAGTCTCCCGGACGATTTATTGCAGCAATCGATCCGAAAAACCAAAAGCAATTTGAACGTCTTTTCAAGGACCTTCCTTATGCCTGCATCGGGAAAGTGACCGCAGACGGCCGCTTCCATATCAAAGGTCCGGATGACCGGACCCTGATTTTAACTGATGTCGCTGGCCTTAAAAAAGCCTGGAAAACGCCTTTTGGAGACTTGATATGAAAGTCATCAAAGCCCTGGTCATGACCGGATACGGTTTAAACTGTGACCACGAAACCGCCCATGCCTTTGAGATGGCCGGCGCCAGAGCTTTCCGTGTGCATATCAATTCCCTTATCGACAGGTCGGTTTCGTTGAAGGATTTTCAGATCATGGCCATGGTGGGCGGGTTCTCATGGGGGGACGACCATGGAGCCGGGGTGATTCAGGCGGTTCGGCTCAGGACCCATGTCGGAAAGGATATCCTGGAGTTCATCGATAACGGGGGCCTCATCATTGGAATCTGCAACGGGTTTCAGGCGCTTGTCAATATGGGGCTTCTTCCCGGCCTGGACAGAGATTATACCCGGCGCTCTGTTGCGCTTCTCAGCAATGAGTGCGGCAACTTCCGAAACGATTGGATAACCCTTGAGGCCAATTCCGCATCCCCTTGCGTCTTTACAACAGGAATCGAACGGATCGAACTCCCGGTCCGGCACGGGGAAGGAAAATTTCACACCGATCAAACGACATTAAATCGACTCATCAGTAACAACCAGGTCGCCCTCAGGTATGCCCTGCCTGAAGGAGGGCCTGCAGAAGGATCTTTTCCCCACAACCCCAACGGCTCTCTATTTGATATTGCCGGAATCTGCGACCCCACGGGCCGGATTTTCGGACTCATGCCTCACCCGGAAGCCTACAACCACGTTATCAACCATCCCAATTGGACCTTACAAAAAGAAACATCGCACCGTACGAATATTTTGAAACAAAATCAGAATTTGGGGATCCGTGTTTTTCAAAACGCGGTCCAGCAGCTAAAATAAGCACCAATCCGAATTAATTTCATTAATAGCTTTATTAAAAAAGTTAATAGCCGAAGAATTTTGATCAGCCCAACCGGACAGGTCTTGGTGAGATCCCCCGGTTTTCCAGAGAATAATAAAATATTTTATTTGTTATATCAGTATGTTATTAATCTGTGACATCTGTTTCAACCCAAAACCAGGCTTAACCTTTATTTTCCGTTTATGGCATTAATTTTGCATCTAATATAATCGGAGAAAACATATGCGAAAAGATGCAGGCGTGACATTGATGGAGGTTCTTATTGTTGTTGCCATTATTGGAGTTCTTACCGCGATTGCCATCCCCAACTGGCTTTCATGGCGGGCAAACGCCAAGATAAACGGTGCTGCTACCAACCTGCGGGGAGACTTGGAAATGGCAAAAATGAGGGCCATTAAAGAGAATGCATCGGTGGCGATTATTTTCAGTACAAACGGATATATCATCTTTATTGACAATGGAGTCGGGGCAGGAATTGCTGATAATTGGGTTCAGGATGGAAATGAAATTGAGTTGACAAACCGTCAATTCACTCCTGGGGTATCCATGAGCAATACATTTGCAAGCGGCAGAACCCGTTTTAGCGGAAGCGGACGCCCGGGAAATATCGGCACTGCTGCACTATCCGATTCAAGAGGGGTTCAGCGACAGGTTATAATTAATACGCTCGGCAGAATCCGTCTTCAGTATTGATGGAAATAAAAAGACCAGCGATATCAACAGGACAATCCGATTCGGAGAAACACAAGATGGGTAATTGGATTCGACTAAAACGCAAAAGGCGGGTTATGGGAGGATCTTTTTTTATAAAGAGTCAAAAAGGCTTTACGCTTCTTGAACTTATGGTTGTGGTGGCGATTGCATCGGTCATGCTGACTGCCATGTACGGTCTTTTTTACAGCTTGAGCCGGTCCTATACCACAGAAGAAGTGGCAGCCGATGCCCAGCAGGATGTTCGATCAGCTATGGATTTCATGATCCGGGATATCCGGATGGCGGGATTGGATCCGACCTTGAGTGATAGTTTCGGCATCGAACAGGCTACATCTTCAAGAATCCGTTTTACCATGGACAGCGATGCATCCGGGAGCTTCAATGGGGTTGTTGATAATACAAACTTCGAGAGGATTACTTATGAACTTAATGGAAGCCAGCTTCGGCAGATTCTTTATGAAGGAACGGGAAGTCAGAGCACCCAAACATTAATCGACAATGTGACCGCCTTATCTTTTTCCTATCTTGATGAAGACGGAAATGCGATCGCCATACCGGTGGCAGCCGCCGACCTTCCAACGGTCCGCGAAGTGCTCATCACCCTGACCGTCGTTCTCCCGGCAGGACAGATCGGTACCTTGACCCGCACGCTTGATTCCCGCACCCAGTGCCGGAATCTCTATTTCTGAAAAGGAAGGATTTGAATGAAACAACTGTTGCGGCAGATCAAAGCGAATTTAACCCTGGAATCCGGGATATCACTGGTTGAAGTTCTTGTCTCAACCGCCATATTTGCCGTGGGAATTACTTCCGTGGCGGTTCTCCAATTTAAAACCGTGGGAGGGAACGCTAGAGGAAGGATGATTACCGAAGCGACGGTCCTTGCGGAGCAGCGGATGGAACAAATTATGGAGACTCCCTATGCGACCGTTACTTCAGGAAACGATTCCAGTGTCGCACCGTATGCGGTTTCCTGGGTGGTAAGCGACAAAGATCTGGATGGGGACGGCACAAATGAATCCAAAAGGGTGGACCTTACCGTCAGCTCTCCGCAGCTTCAGGGAAGCCGT
>JBFMEI010000293.1:0-3293 GCA_040753295.1 Thermodesulfobacteriota bacterium
AAGGCATGAAGGGATGGTGAGCATGCGGGAAAACGCCGTACAGAAGCTTCTTGAAGGGTCTACGACCTATCAGGAGGTGTTACGGGTGACCTGGGAACAATAGTCCCGGGTGTCAATCCATCAAAGAGGCGGTTCGAAACCGATCTCCGACAACCACCTTTTTATCTGCCTGAGTAATGACAACCGTAGAGGCGTTCTCTTCGGCAATCAGAACCAGGATTGTTCCGAAATCAAGAGGCCCTACGGAAACCTCCTGAGCAGTGGCCGGATTGACCCGCTTATCATGATCAAAAAGGAGAAACTGCTGTCCGGGCAGGAGGCCGTCTCTGCGTCCTTTATCAATGAAGGCCACATCTCCATCCCCCATGATTTCTTTGTCATCTTCCGCAGCCACAATCCGGCCGCTGATCCCTTTTGGGGTTATGTCAAGGGGGATCTTCCGGGAGCGTTCAGTGTAGGGCATCAACAGGTCTCCGATCCGGATTTTTCTGTAAGATCGGTAAATGATGCCCGAACAATAGTCGGGTTTGACATCCCTGATCTCAACGATTCCTGTCATCTGATACCGGAGTCCGAGATTCGACATGTTGTTTTTTTCCGGCACCTGGATGATCCGGAGGATCGTGCAGCGAGTCCCGGCTTCAAAGGAGCCGCTGTCGTTTCTCCAGAAGAATACTTCATCTCCTTCACTGATGATCTCTTTCTCTCCGGTTGCTTTGAAGATGGATCCAAGTATTTTAACCGGGCCTGATTTGATGAATCCTGCAGCATTCACCGGTGAGAAGATGGTATAAGCGGATTCCGGTTCTGCAAGATATTTTCCGGCAAGAAGGGATTTGGGTATTCTTTTTGTGCCGGTTTGATGAAACAGCCGGATTTTTTCTCCAGGCGCGATTTCATGGGGATTTCGGATCTGGGGGTTATCTTTCCAGAGTTCGGGCCAGTAGGTTACTGAATCAAAAAAGCGTTCGGAAATAAAAGGGAGTGTATCTCCTTTTTGAGACGTGTAATAGATTCCGAGCTCATGGTCAATGCCGGATTCATTCGGTTCGGCAAGGAGGGGAGATGAATAGAAGAAAATCGATAAAGAGACCAAGGTTAGAACAGAGCACCATAAAAAACGGTCGAATGCGCTTTGCATGGGAGACCTCTTTTTTAAGGTTAGAAATATCAATGAAAATGGAACGACTTTAACGATTTTCCGGAAAATATTTCAAAAATCCGGTGAGATGTCAAGATTGGAAATAAGCAAATGGTGCAATGAACGAAAAAAAAGCCCCCATACGGTTATGGGGGCTTGGTTTTTCCAACTGGTGGGTGAAGCGATGGGTTACATCATTCCGCCCATTCCGCCCATGCCACCCATACCGCCCATTCCAGGAGCTCCGCCCGGCATGGGGGGTTGTTTTTCTTCGGGTCTTTCCGCCACCATGGCTTCGGTGGTGAGCATCAATGCCGCAACACTTCCGGCATTCTGCAGTGCAAGGCGTACGACCTTGGTGGGATCAATGACGCCTGCTTTGATCAAATCTTCATAAACATTGGTCTCGGCGTTGAATCCGAAGGAGCCTTCGCCGCCCACGACCTTATTCAGAACCACAGAGCCTTCAAAGCCGGCATTCTCGGCAATCATTCGGAGCGGTGCCTCCAATGCCCGTTTCACGACTTTCACGCCCAGCTTCTGATCGGCCTTGATCTTTAATTTTTCCAGGGCATCGACGCATCGGACCAGGGCTACGCCTCCGCCGGGAACGATACCTTCTTCAACTGCAGCCCGTGTAGCATTCAACGCATCTTCAACCCGGGCTTTTTTCTCTTTCATCTCTGTCTCGGTTGCGGCGCCGACATTGATGACGGCGACTCCTCCAATCAGTTTCGCCAACCGTTCCTGAAGCTTTTCACGGTCATAATCGGATGTGGTTTCATCGATCTGGGCCCGGATCTGTTTGACCCGGCCTTCAAGTGCGTTTCTGGAGCCGGCACCGTCCACGATGGTGGTGTTGTCTTTATCGATGGTAATCCGTTTTGCCCGGCCAAGGTCGGAAATCTTAAGATTTTCAAGTTTGATTCCAAGATCTTCGGAAACCACCTGCCCGCCGGTAAGCACTGCGATATCTTCAAGCATGGCCTTTCGGCGATCCCCGAATCCGGGTGCCTTCACGGCCGCGACCTGAAGGGTTCCTCTCAATTTATTCACGACCAGGGTTGCCAGGGCTTCCCCTTCGACTTCTTCGGCAATGATCAGAAGGGCTTTTCCCATTTTGGCAACCTGCTCGAGGACTGGGAGGAGGTCTTTCATGTTGCTGACTTTTTTCTCATTGATGAGGATCAACGGGTCATCCAGATTGGCTACCATCTTTTCCGGATCCGTGACAAAATAGGGGGAGATATATCCCCGGTCAAACTGCATCCCTTCCACGACTTCAAGCGTGGTTTCCATGGATTTGGCCTCTTCCACGGTGATGACGCCCTCTTTGCCGACCTTATTCATCGCTTCGGCGATGATGTTGCCGATGGTCTCATCGTTATTGGCTGAAATGGTTCCCACCTGGGCGATCTCTCTCTGATCCTTGGTGGGTTTGCTCATGGCCTGAAGCTCTTTAATGACGGTTTCAATCGCTTTTTCGATTCCGCGTTTGATGGCCATGGGATTGTTTCCGGCCACAACCATTTTCATTCCTTCTTCATAAATGGACCGGGCAAGAATGGTAGCCGTAGTGGTGCCGTCTCCGGCCGTATCACTGGTTTTGCTGGCGACCTCTTTGACCATCTGGGCGCCCATATTTTCGAATTTGTCTTCCAGTTCGATTTCTTTGGCAACCGTGACGCCGTCTTTGGTCACGTTAGGTGATCCCCAGGATTTTTCGAGAACCACGTTTCTTCCTTTTGGGCCAAGGGTCACTGCCACCGCATCGGCCAGGGTCCTTACCCCGTTCAGCATCGCTTCCCGGGCTTTCATATCGTACTTAATCAGTTTTGCTCCCATGTTGACATTTCCTCCATCGCTGATGTGTTATTCAATAATTCCTAAAATATCTTCTTCTCGCATGATCAGATATTCTTGTCCTTCCAACTTGACTTCAGTTCCCGAATATTTGCCAAAGAGGATTCGATCTCCTTTTTTTACCTGCATCGGGATCGGCTTGCCGTCTTCCGCAATCTTTCCATTTCCAACAGCGACAACCTTCCCCTCTGCCGGTTTTTCTTTAGCGGTATCAGGAATGATAATTCCCCCTTTGGTTGTCTTTTCCTCTTCAATCCGCTCCACAAGAATTCTGTCTTGAAGGGGTTTT
>JBFMEI010000294.1:0-3284 GCA_040753295.1 Thermodesulfobacteriota bacterium
ACGGGCGGGGCCGGGTTTTTAGGCTCCCATCTTTGTGAAAAACTTGTATCTGAAGGACATGATGTCATCTGTCTTGATAATTTCTTCACCGGAACCAAGAAGCATATCTCCCACTTGCTTGGAAAGGCAAACTTCGAACTCATCCGGCATGACGTTGTCCAGCCGATATTTTTAGAAGTAGACCAGATCTATAATCTTGCATGTCCGGCTTCTCCCATCCATTACCAGCACAATCCGGTAAAAACCATCAAGACCTCGGTGATGGGCGCCATTCATATGCTGGGGATGGCAAAGCGGGTTAAAGCAATAATATTGCAGGCATCCACCAGTGAAGTCTACGGTGACCCCACAGTGCACCCTCAGGATGAATCCTACTGGGGGAATGTCAACCCCATCGGTATCCGTTCCTGTTATGATGAAGGAAAGCGGTGTGCGGAAACGCTCTTTTTCGACTACTACCGCCAGAACAGGGTCAACATCCGGGTGGTCCGGATTTTTAACACCTATGGGCCCAGAATGCATCCCAACGACGGCCGCGTGGTGAGCAATTTCATTGTCCAGGCGCTTACCAATAAACCCCTGACCGTGTACGGAGACGGATCACAGACCCGTTCGTTCTGCTATGTGGATGACATGGTCGAAGGGATGATCCGGATGATGAACGGTCCGGACGATCTAGTCGGGCCGGTGAATCTGGGAAATCCATCCGAATTTTCGATTCTTGAGCTTGCAGAAAAAATCATTTCATTAACCGGTTCAAAATCAAAAATCATATATAAAAATCTTCCCCAGGATGACCCGGTTCAAAGACAGCCTGATATCCGTTTGGCAAAAAAGAGATTGGGATGGATTCCGGAAATTGAGCTGGACCAGGGTCTTGAAAAGACCGTCGAATACTTTAAAACGATTCTTAAAGAGAATCACCTAAATTGAGTGTTTTAAATAATGACAAGAGGGTTAAAAATAATAAATTCCTACTTCCTTGCATCTTCAGCAAACTCAACTATCGCTCAATTTAGTAGATATTAACCTTAAAAAGGTTTTTCATGATCCGAAGTTTCTACTATTTTATCCGCCTGATCATTCTTCAAAGAAATCTCATTTTTTCAATGGCAAAGCGTGAAGTGGCGACCCATTATGTGGGGTCCCTGCTTGGATTTATCTGGACATTTATCCACCCCATGGTCATGATTTTTGTTTTCTGGGTGGTATTCAGCATCGGATTCAGAGTCCAGCCGATTCAAAATGTTCCATTTGTGGTCTGGCTCACCGCCGGAATGGCTGCCTGGTTTGTTTTCGCCGATATTGTCGGCGGTTCATCCGCTGTCATTGTTGCCAACGCGCATTTAATCAAAAAGACGGTTTTCCATTCGCAGATCCTCCCTGTAGTTAAAATTGCTTCCTCGCTGATCACCCATACTGTTTTTTTATGTGTCCTTTTGGGGTTGATTCTCTTTCAGAAAATGACCTTCAGTCTCTATTTTTTACAATTTATTTACTACCTGTTCTGCCTTGCAATTCTGGCGCTGGGCCTGGGTTGGGCTGTTTCAGCATTAAATGTTTTTATCCGGGATATCGGGCAGATTGTAGGGGTCATTCTTCAGATCGGTTTCTGGGCAACTCCGATTTTTTGGGATATCGGGATTATGCCGGAGAAGATCAGGTTTTTCTTTAAACTCAATCCGATGTATTACATCATTCAAGGATATCGAGAATCTTTTATCTATTTCTATCCGTTTTGGAATCATCCGATTCAGACCCTTTACTTTTGGGGTGTGACTTCAGCCTTGTTTGTTGTCGGAGCCTTAATATTTCAGAAACTCAAACCTCAATTCGCCGATGCGCTGTGATCCGATGCAAGAGATCGTAATCGATATCAGAAACGTGACTAAAACGTATAAACTTTATAAGAGTCATTCAGACCGGGTTAAAGAAACCTTCCATCCGTTCAGAAAAAAATACAGCCGTCCGTTTAATGCGCTGGAGAATATAGATCTTCAAGTGGGAAAAGGGGAGTCTGTCGGCATCATCGGAAGAAATGGAAGCGGAAAATCGACTCTTCTTCAGTTGGTCTGCAGTATTTTAAAACCATCGGAAGGAGACATTTTCGTCAACGGAAGAGTATCCGCCCTTCTTGAGCTTGGAGCCGGATTCAATCCTGAATTTACCGGGCTACAGAATATTTATCTCAATTCATCGATTCTGGGGCTGAGCCGGGAGGATACGGAAAAGCGGCTGGACCGGGTGATATCATTTGCCGATATCGGAGAGTTTATTCACCAGCCGGTTAAAACCTATTCCAGCGGAATGTATATCCGGCTTGCGTTTGCAATCGCCGTTCATATCGATCCGGAAATCCTCATCATCGATGAGGCGTTGGCGGTCGGAGATATTTTTTTCCGGCAGAAGTGCATTCAACATATGCAGGAGATCATGAAAGGGTGCACCAAAATTATTGTCTCCCATGATATGCAATCCGTCGCCAAACTTTGCGAGCGGGTGGTGGTGCTCGATCAGGGGAAGATGGTATTTGATGGTTCACCGCTTAAAGGGATCGAATATTACACTCGAATCATGCATGACGAAATATTTAAGAACAGTTGCAGCATAGAAACAGACGTCAAGACCGCCCCATCCACCGAAGTTTTTCATAACCAGGACTGGCTGGATGTGCCACAGGACTCAATCGGCGGTGCCTGTGAAGTCGTAATCGAAAAAGTCATGATCACTTCAAAAGAATTCGAACCGATTAAAATCGTAAAGGCCGGCGATTACGTGATGATTCATCTGGCCATCAATTCTTTTTCAAGCAAAGAGAATATCATCTTCGGATACCTCATCAAAGACAGAGTCGGAAATGCGATTTTCGGCGAAAATACCGTGGAGTGCCCAAAAGGGCCGGTCGATTTAACTGAGGGGCGGCATTATGTTCAACTGGGGTTTGAGTGGCCTGAGATCTATCCGTCCGAATATACCATCACCGTAGGAATCGGAGAAGGAAGGCATGCAGCCAATCATGTTATTCAATGCTGGGCGCATAATATCCTTTCCATTTCCGCAATCAGCCCAAGCCGTTTTGTGCATGCTCTGTTCAATAATCCGATTACTCACCTGGAAGTAAATCCGGTTGGACAATAATCACTGGATCATCAGCGAACCCCAATTTGAAGCGGAAAAAATCTGCTTCAACTTTAAAATATGGCCCTGGAACGGGCACAGGCGATTTGCTTATGACCTGGTGCGTTTCGTGAAACCGAAACGATTTGTCGAACTTGGGACTTACT
>JBFMEI010000295.1:0-3272 GCA_040753295.1 Thermodesulfobacteriota bacterium
GCGGCCGTCTTCCCGAAACGGGCTTCATTGGTGATGTTGAGGATAAACTGGGCCCCGTTCTTCACAAACCCCCGCACCAGGTCGGAAAAAATATTTTCCCAGCAAATGGTTACACTGAACTGATGGGGTGAAATCCGAAACAGCGTATAATCCTCTCCGGGAACATACTCGTTGAAACTTGAAACATTAAGCAGTTTCCAGGGAATGATGTGCTTATGGGGAAGATATTCTCCGAAAGGGAAAAGCCGGATCTTATCGTATTGCTGAGAAACGACACCATCTTCCTGTGGAGTCAATAGAAAAGCTGAATTCAGAAACGTTTTGTCTGCTTGATCCGAGATTGTAAACTTCTGATGCTGGGCGCTTCCCAGAATCAACGGAGTATCTGTTTTCTTTACAATTTCAATCAGCTTTTCATAAATATCCGGATTCAGGGATATCGATCCGGGAACAGCCGTCTCGGGCCAAACGATAAGCAATGGCCTGGATTGGGCGGCGGTTATCGTTAATTCCGAATAAACGCTCATAATCTCATCCGCATATTTCGGATCCCACTTTTTTTCCTGTTCGATGTTTCCCTGGATCAGTGCAATATTGATCGGTTTTCCTTCAATCTTCCCGGAAATCCCGTGATATCCATAAGCCATGACCAATCCGACACAGACTGCTGCGGATATGAGCAGCGCAAGTTCCGACTTTGTAACTTTTATCGTTGTCCGGTGACATTTCAAATCGGATAACCGAACCAGACTTCTCCGCATCACCGCTGCAAATGCAGCATTGACAAGAACGATAAGGAAACTGATGCCATAGGTTCCGGTAATCGAGGCGATCTGAATAACAACCGGAATCCTGTGCTGGGTATGTCCGAGGAGCCCCCATGGCAATCCCAAGAAGAAAAAATGACTGCGAAGCCATTCCTGTAAAACCCATAAAAATGGTGAAGCACAGAGTGCCGCGGTCTCGCCCATCCGCTTTGAAATGAAAGCCAATGCAGCTCCAAAAAGTCCGAAATAAGATGCAAAATATATCGCCAACAGGATGTGATGATAAATTCGATACCCTTTGATTATCAGAATCCAATTGAAAATCCCTAAAAAGAATAAAATCCCGCATAATGAAAACAGCAGGCTAATTGTTGGAGAATTACGGTTCCGGATGGAAAGAAAGACCGGGATCAGGGCTACCCATGCCAGGTAGCCCATGTCCCATGTCGGGAAAGAGAGCACCAGCATCAGTGCCGAAAGGAGGCTCCTTACAATCGCTTTCAAGCGTATCCTTTATGTCTTTTCATCCGGATCCTCGGTTCAGTGCAACAGTCCGAAACAATGCTATTTCTTTTTAAAGGGGACAACCCGGATCTTAAACGAACCGTGAATTGCGGCGAGTTCATTGTCTTGACAATCACTTTTGCTTAATATTTTTAATTCGGTCAGAACCGGAAATCCCTGCAGTTTGAATTGATCCTGAATCCCGACATTACAGGGCCTAGGCCAATATTTTTCAAAGAGTTCTTTTTCGGTATAGGCACACAAAGGTGTTGACTCCTTGATCACTTTTTCAAACGTGTGGACATATGTCAATTCATCCTCTTTTCCCTTGAGAACGGCCGGAATCAAATCTTTCTCTTTACTGCCGCGTTCATCGTTAGGTATCCAGCGTGACATCTTCAGAACGCACTGGATTGTGTAGTCTTTAGCCTTATGCCCCTCCACCCTGAAGCGGGTGGCAGTAAATGTCCCGGTAATCAACGCGCTCTGAGTGGTTGGCGCCGGAGGATTTGCGCAATGTTTTAAGGCATCCTCACGCCCACCGTCTGCAGCGGCAATACCCATCACAAAAACGACCAGAACCCACAACAATAATCCTGTCTTAAATAAGGTTCTCATTTCTTAATCCTCCTTTTTATCTTGGGGTTGTCAGGAATATGATTATATACGATGCCGTGAGCACGGATATCATGGCTTCCTCCGGGTCCGTGCTTGCATTGAACCGAATTCTTTTTTCTTCCAGGATCGCAGGATGATCCAAAACAGCGCGGATCCCAATCCAGGACGAATTGATACAGTATGCATGAGGGATTCCGGCAATGATCCTCTTGAACGGATTCAAGCAGGGCATGTCCCATCTCATGAACGACAGTCCGGGCAAGAACTTCTTCCCGGGTATAAGGCTTTCCCCTTTGGCCGATTCTCAAGATGGTTCCATCGGCATCAAATTCAATATCATTGAATTCAACCGTATCGTCCGGTTTTAATAGATATGGCGGATTTGGAGGGGGATCGGAGTCGTTGAAATTAAAGGGGCTCAGCATATTGCACTTTCCGGGATATTTTTTGCAGTCCGTTACAACCGGTTTTTCTCCAACAGATATGGATGCATATGCCCCCTCGCTGAAGTACCGGTCGAGGGGGTATGCGTAGATAAATGCCTTGTAATAGTTATTGGATTTTTCAGCCGAGGATGAATACCCGAAGGTACTCCATACCCAGAAGGATCTGGATGTCGACTCATCCATCGGACAGTTTGACCTGAAAAAGGTATGCCCCCGATGCGGCTCATCCTCCGTGGTCACCGGATAAACCGGCCATCCATCCCGCCCTATTTTTTTCTTCAAAGTGATTTCCATGATACTGCAGGGGGGGTGATTCGAATCAGATGCCGGATGGTAAGCGAATTTTTGCATCGGTTTATAAGGATTATCGGGATGTCCGACAATAATCACTTCAATGTTTGCTTCACAAAACGCCGGAATATTGGCCCGGCCGTCTGAACTTCCAGGGAAAATTGCCGAGCTAAACTCCTTCCAGTATTCAAGGCAGGGATTCTCTTCCGAATCCGGAGTTTCACAAGCTTCTTTTTCTCTTGATGGCCTGACAAAAAGAGTCTTTCTTTTGGGATTGGAGATAAATATTTCCGTTTCGATCCGATCCGGGATTCCGTCGGAATCCATATCCTTTTCTCCGGAATTCGGAGAAAAGGAGTTATGCGTCTGGCCTTCTTTCAAATCAGGCAAGGGCATAGCGGTCTGTCGATACAGAGCTCCTGCCGAAAGAGCAAAAACGATTATGGAAAAAAGAAGAGCGGCATGGATATGCTTCATGGATCCTGTTTTGCAGCATCCTTTCAATCCAATGCACTGAAAGGCTGATGGATGCAATCGGGTTGATCCGATTGTGTGAAAATACTTATTAATATAGATACACAATTCGAATCCTCTTTTCAATACAATTCATCCGAGTGATTCCATCATGCTTAAACCCGAGCAAGAA
>JBFMEI010000296.1:0-3265 GCA_040753295.1 Thermodesulfobacteriota bacterium
TTTGGATTTTGCTCCGGACATGCTTAACAAAGGCGAAATGGTCGAACTGGAAAAAAAACATCAGCATTGGGATAGCGGGGCATCCCCGGTTTCTGTCGATGAGGTCATCATGGGAAATGTTCTCCAGGCGGGAATGGGACAGAATCCGGCACGCCAGGCGATGATTCAGGCCGGAATTCCAAAAGAGACTCCGGCGATAACCGTCAACAAAGTGTGCGGTTCCGGTCTTAAGGCAATTGCACTGGGAGCCTCCGCGATTATGAGCGGCCAGGCGGAGGTGGTGATTGCCGGCGGGCAGGAATCCATGAGTTCGGTTCCCATGGCATTGCCCAAGGCCAGATGGGGACATCGGATGGAACTGACAGGGATCGGCGAAGTGGTCGATCTGATGGTCTTTGACGGTCTTTATGAAATATTCTACGGATACCACATGGGGTTGACTGCTGAAAATATCGCTTCCCTTTATGGAATCGACAGAACCGCCCAGGATGAACTCGGGGTATTAAGTCACCGTCGCGCCATGAAGGCCATCCGGGAAGGGATTTTCTCCCAGGAAATCGTACCGGTGGTTATTAAAACCCGTAAAGGGGAGACGATTTTTGCCGTTGATGAGCGCCCCATGGATACGGATATAGAAAAAATGGGTAAGCTGAAGCCGGCTTTTAAGAAAGATGGGAGTATTACCGCCGGAAACGCTTCAGGAATAAATGATGCGGCTGCAGCGGTGGTGATGATGAGCGGGCAAAAGGCAAAAGAGCTGGGGCTTTCTCCCATTGTCCGGATCAGGGGATTCGCTTCCGGCGGCGTGGATCCTGCATATATGGGGCTGGGTCCTGTTCCTGCCATCAGGAAAGTGCTTGCCCTGTCGAAAATGGCCCTCTCCGATATCCGGATGATCGAACTGAATGAAGCCTTTGCCGCTCAGGCCATCGGCTGCATGAGAGAGCTTCAAATCGAAACCGATAAACCGAATGAACTGGGAAGCGGCATTTCCCTCGGGCATCCCATCGGATGTACCGGTGCGCGTCAGGTGGTGACCGGGATGTACCAGATGCAGAGAAAGGGGTACGCCACCGGATTAATCAGCATGTGCATCGGAGGAGGGATGGGGATGGCCATGATCCTTGAACGATGAATAAAGTGAGTTGTCGATTGATTCATGGTAACCCTTATATTTTTTTAAGTTCAGATCCGGTTTTTCTTTGCTTGATTCGGAGCGATTTGGTAAAGGAGATGAGACCTTTTGTAAAACACTCAGGCGGAGATACTGAAAGATGAATGTGAGTCGAAAATTAGGGATCCTGGTTTTTTGCGCGGTACCGGCAATCGTAGGCGGCGGAATTGTATATTCGGTCTTCAGCAGTTATGTTCCGGTGCTGGTGTATGAAGTCATGCTCCTGCTGGGAGCCGGAGCTTTTATCAGCCGGTAAAGGAGCCGGCCCGCCGCATTTCATCGATTCTTCTTCTGGAAATCCCAGGGCCGCCCGGGACCCCCATTTTTAAGCCGACCCGATACGGAGTGAACGGTATGGCTTTTGATCGGTTGGCGATGGCGCGATCTTGAAGAAATACGATCTCTCTACGCGTGAGCTCGATGGACCGGTGGGTTGCACGGAGATCTCATGAGCGAACAACACCGTCCGGACATGATCCTTTGGTTTTTTTTAGTCCTTTTTGTGATCTCCATCTTTTTGCTCGGATGGCTGATCTGGCCGTTTATTTCTATTATTGTTCTGGGTGCGGTATTCACGGGAGTCTTCCGTCCGGTCTATACGTTTTTTACGCGGGCCATGAGACCGTCGTTTGCCTCCATGGTGACCTGTCTGTTGATTTTTTTAGTCGTCTTTATTCCCATCGTCCTGTTTGTCGGAATTTTATCCAAAGAAGCATTTGATCTCTACCGCATGGCAAGGGATGCGGTACTCAGCGAGGAGATTAAAACCCTGTTCGAAAAGAGCAGGGTTTTGGATCGGATCAATCTGGTTTTAAATCATTTCGGAATCACTCTGTCGGGAGATGAGCTCAATAGCGTCATTTCAGATATCGCAAAAACCGTAGGATTTTACTTGTATGAACAGGCCAGCGCCATCGCCTCAAATGCCCTCCGATTTCTCTTTGATTTCTTTCTGATGCTTCTCGTCATCTATTTTCTTCTGATCGACGGAGGGGAAATCCTCTCCTTTATCGAAAACCTCTCTCCTCTTCCGGCGGAACAGGATACCAAGCTTTTTCAGAAGTTCAAGGAGATGGCCGGAACCATTCTTCTGGTCAACGGTTTTGCGGGAATGATTCAGGGGATATTCGGAGGATCGGTATTCGCTTTTTTCGGGCTGAAATCTCCGGTATTATGGGGCCTGATCATGGCCATTCTTGCATTTCTCCCGATTGTCGGGATCGGGGTGGTTTTCATCCCGGCTGCAATCTATCTCTTTTTAAGCGGTCGTATCGGTGCCGGGATTTTTTTCATTGTTTCATATGTGGTTGTTTCCGGAATCGTTGAATATTACCTGAAACCCAAGTTTGTCGGCCGGCGGGTTCAAATTCATGTCCTTCTGGTCTTTTTATCCATTTTGGGCGGGTTGAAACTCTTCGGTATTTTAGGGATCATTTATGGCCCGCTGATCGCCACTGCATTTCTTACACTGACCGATATTTACCATGCCAGTTATCAGAAGCTTGTCGAGCCGGAGCGATAATCCACTCCAGGAAAAATCCGGGCATGAAAGAATACCGTCTTGATGGAAGCATCCATTGACTTAAAAAGGTACGGGAATGGAAATCAATAAAAAGGAAAAATCTCTGGAAGTCAGTATCGAGACCGAAATGAAGAGGTCATATCTCGATTATGCCATGAGCGTCATCATCGGGCGGGCGCTTCCGGATGTCCGGGACGGATTGAAGCCGGTTCATCGGCGGGTATTGTACGCCATGCATGAACTGAAAAACGACTGGAACAAGCCGTATAAGAAATCCGCCAGAATCGTCGGAGACGTGATCGGCAAGTATCATCCCCATGGCGATGCAGCGGTTTATGATACCATTGTCCGGATGGCCCAGGACTTTTCCATGAGATACCCTATTGTGGATGGGCAGGGGAACTTCGGATCCATCGACGGGGACCCTCCGGCAGCCATGAGGTATACGGAGATCCGGATGATGCCCCTGGCGCATCAGATGCTTTCGGATCTTGAAAAGGAGACCGTGGATTTTGTCCCCAATTACGACGAATCGCTCTCCGAACCGTCGGTTCTCCCTTCAGTTGTCC
>JBFMEI010000297.1:0-3250 GCA_040753295.1 Thermodesulfobacteriota bacterium
ATCAATTCAAGATTCACGCTGATCGGCACTTCAATGCCGGCCTTCATCAGAGCCTGACGCAGGAACGCTTCGGCTTTTGTCGCAAAGGCAATGGAATCGCCTAAAATCCGAAGTCCTTCAGGCGGATTATGAAATCCGATGGAATTTTCAGCACCGATATAAAGGGAACGATAAAATGCCTCTTCGTAAAAATCCTTGGCCTTGTCGTAGAGTTTTTGATCAATGACCTTTCCGGTTTCTCTGGCTTTGTGGGTTGTTTCAAACAATTTGGCGACAGTTGCAGTGGCATATCCGGCTCGGAGCATCAATGAAACGGTCCGGTCCTGAATCGCAAAGACCCGCTCCTTCAACCATTCCGAACTCTCGGCATGGCACTGCTTGCAGGATTTCATTTCTCCTTGAACCGGGCTCATGACCCGATGATCTGAAACCTTGAATACCCCTGCGACCGTATAAGGCATGTGACAGTCGGCACAGGATGCTCCGGCTTTGAAATGGAGGCTGTTGTTGGTCCAGAATTCATATTCCGGGTGCCGGATAAATGCCATCTTGAAACCGGTGACACTCTGTGTCCATTCCTTAACCGTCTCGTCGCTTCGGATCTTTTTGATAATATTCTCAGGTGTGATGGCCCCGAATTTGCTGTTCTGCCAGGGGAAATACAATCCCACGGATTTTCCTTCCGAATCTTTCGGAATATTATAGGTCACATGGCACTGGGCACATACGGCAGATCGCATTTCCTGGCGGGTCAGCTTGGATGGATCAGTCCCCATCGCTTTGAACGCCTCAATCAGGGTGAACCCCCGGGATATCTTAAGACTCAAATCCTTATTATCGTGACAGTCGATGCACGCTACACCAAGTTCCCGATTTTTTTCAGGAATCTTTTCAATGATTTCCTTATACGGCTTTTTATAATACTCTTCTCCGAGTTCTTTTTGAAGTCCGGGCGCATAAGGGGTTTTACAGCTCAGACAGACCCCTCCGGCTTTAAGGCGGGAAGAATCGATTTCAAGCTGGTCCCTCACCATGTATGCATGCCCCCGGGGTTCATTATATTCCACCCCGAATCCCCATCCGTTGAACAGCAAGGCCATGTAGGGAAACTGGGAGAGCTTATCCACGGTGATGGCTCCGCTGTCCATTCCGGTCTTGTACTTGCTCCGGCGGGTCCCAACCGGCTCTGCAGTCTTTTTCCAGAGTTCGAATTCCTCGGGATAGGCTTTCCCCCAGACTGCCGGGTCGATTTCTCCGTCCGGAATGGTGACGACCTGTCGAGGCTGCGGTTTTGTCGGTTCACATCCTCCCATAAACCCGATCCATATGGCCAGACAAAGGAGTATTACTAACCGTTTATTTGTGCCCATGATCATTTCATCCTCCTGTTACTTATACCGAATTGATTGGACCGACTAGCTTGTCAGACGGACACCTGCCCGATGGTGCTGAAGCCATCGATGACATTCCCAGCAGTTCCGGTTCGGATCGATTCTTTCAACACGGGAAGTGTGGCATCGAATACAATTCACCTGGACAACTTTTTCCTGCTTTTTGGAGATGGTTATGGTTTCAGGGGTGGTTCCTGAATAATAGACCATGACATCCTTCAATCCATCCACGGATTTCCAAAAATAGTATACTGGAAGATTCTGGTGTGGAAGATGACAATCGACACATCTGATGGTTCGATGAGCACCGACATTGAACCAAGCTTCAAATTCAGACTGCATGACATGGCACGAAGAGCAGAAAAGAGGGGTTTCGGTTTTAGCCATAAGCTGGGGAGGTCCGAAGCTTAAAAAAACGCCTCCACCGCCTGCAATAAACAGAATTCCCAACAGAATCAGATACTTCCTTTTAGCCCGATGACTCATAAAGATATCCTCATATTCGCTTTAATGAATTCGGTGCTAACCCCTGATGTTTTGGAGCGAAGCGTTGTCTATAACTGACCATTATCATAGGAATTTTTTAATGATGATGTCAATCCCTATTTATCATCCATGGCACACTTTATTTTCTTGACATATATTAACGAATCGATTTAAATGATCTTTTTTTAATTTATATCGGGTTTCCATCCCAATTCCTTGCTCCGGACAGTGATTCGGGGCTTAAAACCGAAAGGAGATCTTATGAGACGATACGAGACCATTGTTGTTGCCGATCCGGATATCCCTGAAGACGAGCGGACAACCCTTCTCGACCGATTCAAGGGAGCCATTTCTCAGAAAGAAGGATTGCTGATCACCCTTGACCTTTGGGGCACGAAACACCTGGCTTATGAAATCAAGAAAAAGACAAGAGGTGTTTACATCTGCCTGGATTATCTGGGGACAGGTGCGCTGGTAGATGAAATCGAGCGGTTCTCCAAAATCGATGATCGGATATTAAAATTCATGACCATCATGAAAAAATCGAATGTCGATGTAGAGAAAATCAAAGAGGAGATCGCGAATAAAGCAGCGGAACAGGCATCTGAATTGAAGGAGAAAGGTGAATCCTCTTCGGTACCGATCCGAACCGATGAGAATGAACCAAAACCGGAAACCGAACCCCCGGCAGCCCCGATCATTGAAGAAACAAAAAGCGAGGAGTAATCGAACATGTCCATGGATTTGCAAGGTCCCAGACGGAAAAATACAACAAAAAAGAGAGTGTTTCATCGCAGAAAAGTCTGCCGGTTTTGCGCAGATAGCAGCATTGTGATCGACTATAAAGATTCAAGATCCCTGCGGCACTTTATCACTGAGCGGGGAAAGATCATCCCGAGGAGAATCTCCGGAACATGCGCTAAACATCAGCGGGCTCTGAGCCAGGCCATCAAGCGCGCTCGTACCATTGCTCTTCTCCCGTTCGTCGGATCGATGGATCACGCCTAAAAGGGTTTCTGCCGAACTTCCTGAGAGGGTTCTTTCTCTTTCCGAGGATCAGTCGGTATCAAATACCCGTGTTTACCAAAATCGTTTGCAGGCGGGGTTCAAGGAGAAACGGGATTGCCGATCACCATCCTAAATAAGATGTCTAAAGACATCGTCACCGGGGTTCTGATTATTGCATTCATTCATGCAGTTGCCATCCATATCCCCGTGATCGGTACGTTCAGCGCGTTATTACTCCCTCTTCCTGTCTTTTTCTTCAGGATAAAGATGGGAAGAGGAGCCGGTGCCGCCATTCTGGTTTTGTCAGGGTTCCTGATGACCGCAATGAGTGGAACGTTCTCAATGGATTCCGTGTTTTTTATAAC
>JBFMEI010000298.1:0-3246 GCA_040753295.1 Thermodesulfobacteriota bacterium
ACTTGAGGAGGCCGGAGTTACACCGATTCTCTTCAGACAGCCCTGGAACCGGGAACCGCATCCCTTCCGTGAAGTCGGTTCCTGGGTAGAGATCGAGTCTCTGGTCTTCGATTGATGGCAGGGGCATCAGGGGATATGGAAAGACTTCCGTATGCCGAATATATCCGGTTGTTCATCGAGTCTCTCTCCACGGAAAAGGGATACTCCGAGAATACGTGCAGAGCGTACCGGCATGATCTGTCGGAGTTTTTCAGCTTTCTGGCCGGAAAAACAGAAGCTGAAAGAGGGTCTGATAATGCCGGCGACGGATTGGAAAAGAATCAGGCGGACATCCATAAAATCCGGGAATATCTTGCCCTCCTGCATGAAAAAAACGGGAAAACCACCATTGCCCGGAAACTTGCCGCGCTTCGATCTTTTTTTAAATTCATGGTCAAGCACCGGATCACGGAAGTCAATCCGGCGCAGATGGTTCGGAGTCCCAAACTGGGAAAAACGATTCCCACCTTTCTGTCTGTTGATGACATGTTCCGGCTTTTGAATGCCTTTGAAGGGAAGACGCCTGCAGGACTCCGGGATCGGGCGATTTTTGAGACCCTCTATTCCTGCGGACTTCGGATATCCGAACTTAGCGGAATGAATCTGGAGGATGTCGATTTTGAAAAAGGGGTGATCCGGGTCATGGGAAAAGGACGCAAGGAACGGATCGTCCCCATCGGAAAAAAAGCACTTGATGCCATTTCCGATTACCGGAAAATGCATCACGACACTCTTGCGTCTTTAGGACCGAAAAAAAGAAACAGCCCGGGGAGCCCCCTGTTCCAGAACAAAGATTATGGCCGGTTGACTCCAAGATCAATCGATCGGATTTTAAAAAAGACGGCCAAGGCCTGTGGATTTTCACTGCCGGTTCATCCCCATGCGCTGCGCCATACTTTTGCGACTCACATGTTGGATGCAGGAGCGGATTTGAGGATTGTCCAGGAGCTTTTAGGGCATAAGAATCTGTCGACGACCCAGAGATACACCCATGTGAGCATCGACAGGCTGATGGAGACCTATGACAAATCGCATCCCAGAAAATAATCGCCCGCAGACGGTTGCGGATATTCTAATCGAGGCTTTACCGTATATTCGTCGGTTTTATGGAATGACCCTTGTCATCAAATATGGGGGTCATGCCATGGTGGATGAACAATTGAAGAAGGATTTTGCACGGGATGTAACCCTTCTCAAGTTCATCGGATTAAATCCGGTCGTGGTTCATGGAGGAGGCCCTCAGATCAACCGGACGCTCGAGAAAATGGGGGTGCAGCCCCAATTCGTGCGGGGGATGAGGTTGACGGATGAAGCCACCATGGATGTCGTGGAGATGGTTCTCGGAGGACAGATCAACAAAGGGATCGTCTCCCAGATCAATCAGCAGGGCGGAAAGGCTGTAGGCTTAAGCGGAAAGGACGGGGGGGTCATTCTGGCAAAAAAGCTTCACATTATCCATCAGGAAGATGAAAACAAACCTCCTGAAATTATTGATCCCGGACTGGTGGGGGAGGTGACTTCCGTAAACCCCGAACTGATTCACACGTTAACGGAAAAAGGATTTATTCCCATTATCGCGCCGGTGGGCGGCGGGGCAGAGGGGGAAACCTTCAACATCAATGCAGATCTGGTTGCCGGAAAAATGGCAGCGGCGTTAAAGGCAGGAAGGCTCATCCTGCTGACCGATGTGGACGGAGTCATCGATGAGGACAGGAGGCTGATCTCCTCCATTGATATGAACCAGGCCCTTCACATGATCAGAGAAAAAAAGATCTCCGGCGGCATGATCCCGAAAATCGAATACGCCCTGGATGCCCTTCAACACGGAGTCGGGAAGGTGCATATCGTCAATGGAAAGCGACGCCATGCCCTTCTTCTGGAACTCTTTACGGACCAAGGGATCGGAACCGAAGTAATCCTGGAAAAACCGGAATGACCATGGAGCAGGAAAAACAATTAGACCGGAAATAGAATCGAAAACGCCATGAAATCATCGATGATGGAAACCGCGGACCGGGTGATCTTTTCCACATATAAAAGACAGCCCATGGTCATCACCAGAGGAGAAGGATGCCGGGTATGGGATTCGGAGGGGCGCTCCTATCTTGATTTTGTTGCCGGCATTGCCGTCTGCAATCTGGGGCATGCCCATAACCGGCTGGCGGAAGTCATCGCCGAGCAGTCGAGACTGCTGGTTCATGTCTCCAATCTCTATTATACGCAGCCTCAGGTGGAGCTGGCGGCCCGGCTTGTGGAAAAGAGTTTTGCCGATCGGGTGTTTTTCTGCAACAGCGGTGCGGAAGCCAATGAAGCCGCCATCAAACTGGCACGGAAATATTTTAAAGAGAAGGGGGAGTTAAAACGATTTCGGATCATTACCATGGAGCAGTCCTTTCACGGACGGACCATGGCGACCCTCTCGGCGACAGGCCAGGAAAAAGTGAAAACCGGATTCGCCCCGCTTCTGGAAGGATTTGAATTCATTCCGTTCGACGACCTCAAGGGATTGCGGGAGAAAATGGATGACTCCATCTGCGCGGTCATGCTTGAACCGATTCAGGGAGAAGGCGGGGTCAGATGTCCGTCGGCCGGATATCTGGAGGGGGTAAGGCGCCTGTGCGATGAAACCGGCACCCTCCTGATTTATGATGAGATCCAGACCGGGATGGGTCGAACCGGAAGACTCTTTGCCCATGAACACTTTGATGTCAAACCGGATATCATGACCCTGGCAAAAGCATTGGCCAACGGACTCCCCATGGGAGCCATGCTGGCAAAGGAATCCGTTGCCGGCGCGTTCGGTCCCGGCTCCCATGCCTCGACCTTTGGAGGAACCCCTCTGGTCTGTGCGGTATCTCTGAATGTTTTGAAAATTATGGAAGAAGAGAAGATTCTTGAGCATTGCCGGGAGATGGGCGCCTATTTCAAGATGCAACTCGAGCAGCTTCGGGCCGGACATGAATCGATTGAGGAGATTCGAGGGATTGGGCTCATGCTGGGTATGAAATTAAAAATAAACGGAGAGGCGATAGTGGAATCTTGCCGGGAGCGCGGTTTTCTCATTAATTGCATTCAGGGGAATGTGTTGCGGTTTGTCCCGCCCCTCATCATCGGCAAGGATGAAATCGACGCCCTGATCGCCTGCCTGGATGCGCTGCTATGAAAAGCCTTGAAACCGGTATCCGGTAGCATGGGGGAAACAAGATG
>JBFMEI010000299.1:0-3246 GCA_040753295.1 Thermodesulfobacteriota bacterium
AAGACGGCGTGCCATCTCGAATGCTTCTTCATCTTCGATATTCTCTTTTTTATCGAGGCGCATCTTTTCAAATATCCCGGGCCGATAGGACTCTCTCATATTTTTCAGTCCCTGGATTTTGTGCCCAAGATAAGGTTCCACGCCGATGATTTGAATATTCGGATTATACTCTTTCAACCGTCTTGAAACCCCCATCAGGGTCCCGGATGTTCCCATGGTGGCCACAACATGAGTGACCTGTCCTGAGGTTTGCTTCCAGATTTCATCAGCTGTCCCAAAATAATGAGATTTCCAGTTTGCTTCATTATTGAACTGATCCGTCATGAAAAAAGCATTGGGGTTTTCCCGGACCAGCCGGTAGACTTCTTCGATCGCGCCATCGGTTCCAAGATGCCCCGGAGTCAACAGGATTTCCGCCCCTCTGGCTTTCAGAATCTTCTGACGCTCCTCGCTGACCGACTCCGACATGGCCAAAAGAAGTCTGTAGTTCTTCACCGCACAAACCATTGCCAGGCCGATTCCGGTGTTCCCGCTGGTGGCTTCAATGACTGTTTTCCCGTGAGCGAGAAGCCCGCGCTTTTCACCGGACTCGATCATGAACAACGCAGGGCGATCTTTCACGGAACCTCCGGGATTGAAGGATTCCAGCTTTGCAAGGATTTTGACCTTTGGATTGGGATTCAATGCTCTGATTTCAATCAGGGGAGTATTTCCGATGGTATCCAAAATGGAGCTGTTCATGATTTATCGTCGCCAATCTATTTTCTTTTTTTTTCCTTGTTCCATACGATACCGGAAAGGATTGCGGTGAGTTGAGCCGACACCTGATCTCTGTCTGATGCGGCATCGATGATCTTGATTCTTTCCGGTTCCTGACGAGCCAATTCGAGGTACCCGGCCCTCACTTTCTGGTGAAATTGCAATACCTCTTCTTCGAATCGGAGTTCACTTTTTAAGCGAACTCCGGTTTTTATGTCGTTCCAGACTCTGGAAAGACCGGTTTCAACAGGAAGGTCAAACAAAAACGTAAGATCCGGTCTGATATCTCCCATAACCAGTCGATGAACCGCGTTGATCAAGTGAATATCAAGCCCTCTGGCGTATCCCTGATAAGCCACTGTCGCATCAAAAAATCGATCGCATAAAACAATTTTTCCTTCTGCCAAGGCCGGCCGGATGACTTCCCTGACATGCTGAATACGATCGGCTTCATAAAGGAGCAGTTCTCCCATCGGATCCAATTCTTTGCAGGCAGGATTCAACAAGATGGCGCGGATGCTCCTGCCGATATCCGTTCCGCCCGGCTCCCGGGTCGTCTTGCATCGGAGCCCCCGCTCTTCAAGAAATTCGGTTATGGGTCTGATCTGACTGGTCTTCCCTGATCCCTCTATTCCTTCAAAGGTAATGAACATATGATTATCCTGTCGTGTCCGATGTCAGTCGCCGTATGGATTCAGTTCCTCACTCAAGGGCTTCAGAAGATAAATCCCATTCATCCAGCTTCCACGTTCCAATTCCTTCAACAACGTGGAAATCGGTCAAATCAGATACCAGCGGCGTAATGGTAATATAATTTTTCGCAAGGAACACACCGTCAGAATCATCGTGTCGGAAAGGTTTTAAGCTTTCGCAGCCCTGCCAGTAGTAAATTCGATTTCTTGGATCGATCCGTTTCTCAAACTGCTCTTCAAAACCGGCGGTCTCCTGCCTGCAGATCCGGACTCCGCGAATCTTTGAAAATGGAATACTCGGAATATTGACATTCAGGACGGTTTTAAACGCTCGCTTTTCATGAAATATTCTCACGGTCAGGGTTTCGATGAATCGTGCAGCGGGATCATAGTCAATCTCCTTCATTCCATCAATTGAAACCGAGATTCCCAAAATACCATACAGACCGGCCTCTCTGGCCGCACAGACCGTCCCGGAATAATTCACATTGATTCCGATATTGGCTCCCGGGTTGATTCCTGATATCACCACATCCGGCTTTCTTTTGAGCAATTCAAGAATGCCGAGTTTAACGCAGTCCGCCGGAGTTCCAGAGACAGAATATCCCTGGAATCCTCCTTTCATAACGACGGATTCGCACCGGATCGGTTTATGAAGGGTAATCGCATGTCCGACGGCGCTTCGCTGCCTTTCCGGAGCGATGACGACAACCTCATGCTTCGGATAAAAGTATCGGCATAATGCCAAAAGTCCAGGAGCATGGATTCCATCATCGTTGGTCAAAAGCACTTTCATCTTTCGATATCCGCGGATTCCGAAGTTTCCCTTCAGGCATTCGGTTGATGTTTTAAGTTCATCCTAAATTGAAGTTCATCTTGACTTGATCCAATAATTTTGGTTTATATATTAAATTTTTATATCATTCAAGACACGACAGGAAGATCAGTCGGGTCAGACTCTTTATTTGCGGAAGCAAATGAGTGGTTCTGATGCTGAAGTCCAAAACATGCGGCAATGCACACCCCTTATCTCTGCAAATCGAAGCTCTCTTTTAATACGTCTTTTCGGCTTCATATGAAAAATGCCGGTCATCTTCCTCGAAGCCTTCTGTTTTTGGTGATGTTTCTATTACCAATTTCTCAAGGATTTGCCATGAACCTTTTCCAGGGTGTTTCCGGGGGGGATTCTTTCGGAAACGGAGACCCGTGGCAGATCAGCGCTGACCGTCTTTTTTATGATCAAAATGCAGACCACTATGTTGCCGAAGGCCATGCCGTGATCCAAAAAAAAAATGTAATTCTCTCTGCTGATTTTATCCGTTTTGATCATCATCGCATGGAAGCGATTGCCGTTGGAAACGCCGTCATGACCGATGGTGAAGATATCCTTTCAGGGGACCGGGTCAGTGCAAATCTCAATTCGGCAACAGGGATTGCTTACCATGGAACCGTTTTTTTTAAAGAACACCATTTTTTCATCCGGTCGAGTCAAATCGAAAAAACCGGCGAAAAAACATATACCGCGACTCAAGCCAGCATCACCGCATGCGATGGAGATAATCCGGCATGGAAAATCACTGGTCATGACGTCAAGGTCACCATTGAGGGGTATGCCACAGCCTGGCATGCATCCCTTCAGACCAAGGGAATACCGATTGTTTATACTCCCTATATCTTCCTTCCTGTCAAGACAAAGCGTCAATCCGGGCTTCTTGCACCCCTTTTCGGGAATTCGGAACGGAAAGGGTTTGAATACGGCCAGCCTTACTTCTGGGTCATCGGACCAAGCTCAGAT